>DASYBH010000420.1:0-10935 GCA_036500885.1 Candidatus Dormiibacterota bacterium | reverse complement strand
TCGCGGTGGCGCTGCTGTTCACGCTGAGCGTGCTCGTCCACCGGCCAGCCTGGCGCTGGGCAGTCCGCTGCTTCGTGGCCTGCGGCATCGCCTGCGTCTACCTGGGCCAGCAGCGATCGGTCTGGATCGCGCTGATGGTGGGAATGCTCGTGCTCCTCGTCCTCCATCCCGACTGGCGCCGCCGGCTGCCCCCGATCGCACTTGCGGCGCTGCCGGTGCTGGGACTTCTGGTCGTGGCGCTGCTGCAGCTGTCACAGGTCCCCGGCCGGCCCCTGCCCACCGGCGTCGATCGCTTCGCGGCTGGCCTGCTCACACCTCGGGCGGATCCGACGGCCGCGTGGCGTCTGGCGGCCTGGTCCGAGGCGCTGGACCGCGTGCGAGCAGACCCGCTGACGGGTGGAGGGCTCGGCGCCCCCTTCGGCTGGGACTACGCGGGCACGCAGGTCGAGAATCGCCCACACAACACATTCCTGACGGTGGTGGTCAAGTCCGGGGTTCCCGGCCTCCTCCTGCTGCTGCTGCCGCTGCTCTGGCTGTACGCGACATGCGTCAGGCGGAGCCTGGAGCCCACGCTGCCGCCGGGCGCGCGCCGCCCGCTGGTCGGGCTGCTGGCGGCGCACGTCGCGGTCACCGTGTACGGAGGGTTCAACCTCCTGCTCGAGAGCCCCTACGTGGCCTGGCCCTACTGGGCTCTGGCTGGCGCCATCGTGGCCTCGCTCCCCACGGCGAACGCCGCACCGGCGGGCGGCGCCGAGTGCTGAGGGGCGCCCTGCGGTTCGCCGTCGTCGACGAGCAGGGCTCGCGAAGCTCCCGGGTTGCCGCTCTCGCTCTGGCGGTCACCGCCACCAGCACCACCTGCTCGCTGCTGTCCCAGGTGATGGTCGCCGCCGTCGTCGGCGCGCAAGCGAGCTACGACGCCTATGTGGTCGCCACCAGCGTGCCCATCGGGCTGAGCGCGATGACCCACTTCGGCGTCACGTACGGGCTCGTCCCTCGACTGGCTGCCGCCGCCATCGCGGAGGCGCGCGATCTCGGTTCGGCGGCGTTCACCATGCTCGCGCTGGCCGGGCTCGGCGTTTCAACGGGCCTCTGGGTTCTGTCGCCGCAGCTGGTCGGGCTGCTCGCGCCCGGCTTCTCGGCGCATACGGCTGCCATGGCCGCGCTGATGATGCGCATCGCGCTCGTCGGCCTGGCTTTCGACGTCGCTCGCAGCGTGCTCGTCGCGGTGAACGTGGCCTCGGGCCGGGCGGTCCTGGCGCAGTTCGCGAACGTGGTGTGGTTCACGGTCTGGCCGCTCGCCGTCTGGGCTGCCTACCCACGTCTGGGGCCGATCTCCCTGGCCGGCGCCTACGCGGTGGCCCACGCGACGATCTTCGCGCTGCTGCTCGCATCGGCGGTGCGGGCCCGGCTGGTGGAGGTCAGGCCTCGGGGAGGCGGACGTGCGCTGGGCGAGCTGGTCGGGCTCACGCTGCCGGCCGCCGTGGCGCTGCTGGCCATGCAGGCGGGTCCGTTCGTGGACCGCGCCGTCGGATCACTCCTGCCGGGCCCGACGATCTCCTACCTGACGTACGCGACCCGCCCCTCCGACCTCTTCGCGCGGGGCGCCCCGCAGGCCCTCGGCCTCGTGTTCTTTCCACTCCTGGCCAGACACGCGGCGGCCCGCGACTGGCGGCGCCTTCGGCAGGTCACCGCCGACCTCCTGCGGCTCGCGCTGCTGGTGGCGGCGCTGGCCGCGGTGATCCTCATGGTCCTCCGCCACCAGGTCCTGACCCTGCTGTACGTCCACGGCGCCTTCGGTTCGGGCACGGCGGAGACGGTGGCCGGCCTGCTGCGCTGGTACGCGGCCGCAATCGTCCCGCTGTCGGTCCTGTCGGTACTGACGTTCCTGCTCTGCGGACTCAGGGCGTGGCGACCACTTCTGGTGCTGGGAACGCTGTCGGCCGTCACCGGGGCCATCCTCGACGTGGCGCTGTCCCGCCTGCTGCTGGCGCAGGGGATCGCGATCTCGGCGTTCTGCGTCGCCTGCCTGACGGCGCTGGGAGCGGGGCTGATCGCCGGCCGGGCGGTGCCCGGGATCCTGAACGGCGTCTCCGCCGGCTGGCTGCTGCGCGTCGCCGGGGCCGCCATGGCAACGCTGCTGCTGGGCACCGCCCTGGAGCGCGTGCTGCCGGCCCCGCACGGCCCTGGTCAGACACTGGCCTTACTGGTGCCGGCGGGAGCCGGCCTGGCCGGGGTCTTCGTGGTCGCCCTCACCGCCCTCAGAGTCCCCCAGACCTACCCGCTCCTGGCAGTTGCCACTCGCCTGCTGGGGCACCACATCTGAGGTCGCATTGCGCATCGGGTTCAACACGCTGTACGAGAATCCCTTCCGGCCCACCGGCTCGCACGAGCAGAACCGGCAGCTGGTGACCTGGCTGTCGCGCCTCGGCCGGGAGCACACGCTGGTGCTCTTCATCAGCCGGGCCAACGCCTCCGCGTTCGACATGGACGGCCCGATCGAGCGCGTCGGCTGCTTCACGTCCAACGAGCACCGGGTGCGGCGGGTCCTTGTCGAGCAGACCGTGCTGCCGCTCCACCTCGCGACGGGGAGGTGCGACGTGCTCGTCGCGCCGGGCAACACGTGTCCCATCTGGGCGCCGTGCCCGGTCGTCCTCCACATCAAGACGATGCAGCACACCGCCCGGCCGGAGGCGATGGGCCTCGCCCGCAGGGCCTTCCGGTCCGCGATGATCGCGAGCTCGGCGCGCCGGGCGACCGCGATCATCGCCAACACCGACGACAACCGGGACCAGATCGTCCGCGCCATCGGCGTGGCGCCCGAGAAGGTCCACGTCGTGCCGGAGGGCCTCGACCACGAGCACTTCAGGCCGCCGGCCGACCGCGACCGCCTCCTCGCGGACCTGGCCCGGGAGGGGCTGCGCCCGCCGTTCGTCCTCTTCGTGTCGGGCCTCTGGCCCTACAAGCGGGTGGAGGTCCTGATCGAGGCTTTCGGCCGGATGCGGTCGCGCGGGCTGCCGCACCGCCTGCTGATCGTGGGCGACGGCATGGAGTCGTATCGGCGCCGGCTGGTCGCGATCGCGCGGGACCGGACGCCGGCGCAGAGCGTGTCCTTCCTGGGCGCGCGCTCGAAGGCGGAGGTCGCGCGCCTGATGCAGGCCGCCGACGTCGTGGCCCTGCCCTCCGTCTACGAGAGCTTCGGGCGCGTGCTCACGGAGGCGATGGCGTGTGGCACGCCGGTGGTCGCGGCGCGCGCCAGCTGCCTCCCCGAGGTCGTGGAGGACGCGGGCCTGCTGTTCCCGCCCGACGACCCGGAGGCCCTGGCCGGCGCGCTGGAGGCGATCGTCACGGATCCCGGCCTGCGCGGCCGGCTCGTCGAGAGTGGCCTCGAGCGGGCCGCCGGGTACTCGTGGGAGCGAACGGCCCGCGAGACCCTCGCGATCGTGGAGGCGGCCGCGGGCTTGACGCGTGGCGCCTCTGAACCCATGGAGGTCGAGCATTGACTGCCAGAGTCCTCGTGACGGGCGGGGCGGGCTTCATCGGCTCGCACACCGTCGATCTGCTGCTCAGGGAGGGCTACGAGGTGCGCATCCTCGACAGCCTCCAGCCGCGCGTGCACCCGCGCGGCCGTCCCGCGTACGTGCCGGCGGACGTGGAGTTCGTCCACGGTGACGTGACGTCTCCCGAGGTGCTCGACCGTGCGCTGGCCGGCATGGACTCCGTGCTCCACCTGGCCGCGTACCAGGACTACCTGCCGGACTTCTCGTCGTTCGTGCACGTGAACGCGGAGAGCGCGGCCCTGCTCTTCGAGCTGATCGTCGCCCGGTCGCACCGGGTCGGCAAGATCGTCTTCGCGTCGTCGCAGGCGGTGGCCGGCGAGGGACGGTACCGCTGCGACGAGCACGGCGTCGTCGTCCCCGATCCGCGGCCGCTGGAGCAGCTCGAGCGGGACGACTGGGAGCTCCACTGCCCGTCCTGCGGGGTGCCGATGACGCCGCTCCTGATCGACGAGGCGACCAGCAGCCCGCACACGGCGTACGGCATCTCGAAGCGCGCGGTCGAGCTGCTGGCGAAGAGCCTGGGCGGCAGGTACGGGATCGCGACCGCCTGCATGCGCTACACGTACGTCCAGGGTGCGCGGAACTCGTTCTTCAACGCCTACTCGGGCATCTGCCGCCGGTTCGCGCTGCGCATCCTCCACGGTCTGCCGCCGGTCTGCTACGAGGACGGCCAGCAGCTTCGCGACTACGTGAACGTGGCCGACGTCGCCATGGCCAACCTGCTGGCGCTGCGCGATCCCGGCCAGGGCCACGCGATCTACAACGTGGGCGGCGGCACGGCGCTCACCGTGCTCCAGTTCGCGCGGCTGATGCTGGACGCCTGCCGGTCGTCGCTGGAGCCGTCGGTGCCTGGCGAGTTCCGCGTGGGCGACACGCGCCACACCGTGTCGAACGTCCTGGCGATGCGCCGGCTCGGCTGGGAGCCCAGGATCCCCGTCCAGCAGAGCATCGCCGAGTTCCTGGACTGGCTCGAGCACTTCCAGGGCACCGCGGAGTACCTGGCGGAGGCGGAGCGCGTGATGCGGAGCCACAACGTGGTCCGGTCGGTCGCGGTGGGGGCGTCGTGAGCGGCCCGTTCAAGATCGCGGTCGTCGGTGACTGGCACCAGGCGTCGGTCGTCGCCGCCTGCTTCGCCGAGCTGGGCAACGAGGTCGTCGGGATCACGACGAGCGAGGAGGCGGCCCAGCGCCTCGGAGCGGCGGAGGCGCCGGTCCACGAGCCGGGCCTCGACGAACTGCTGCGGAGCGGCCTGAGCCTGGGGCGACTGCGGTTCTCGACCGACCATCGAGACGGCCTGGCCGGGGCCGACTTCGCTCTGCTCGCCATCGACACCCCCGTCGGCGACCGCGACGAGTCCGACCTGGCGCCCATCTTCGAGCAGGCGGGACTGGTCGCCGAGCACGCGAGCGGGCCGTTCGTCCTCTGCGTGACGAGCCAGGTTCCGGTCGGCACCTGCGAGGACATCGCGGCCGTCGTCCAGAAGCGCCAGCCCGGGCACCGGATCTCCGTCGCCTACGTGCCCGAGTTCCTGCGCCTCGGCGCGGCGCTGCACACGTTCCGGGAGGCGGACCGCTGGGTGGTCGGCTGCGACGACCCCGCGGTCGCCGCGCGCGTGGCGGAGCTGTACGAGCCGCTCGGCCGGCCGATCCATCGCGTCGGCCGGCGCTCGGCCGAGATGGCGAAGCACGCGTGCAACGCGTTCCTGGCCACGTCGATCAGCTTCATCAACCAGATCGCGGACCTCTGTGAGGCGACCGGGGCCGACGTCGGCGAGGTGGTGCAGATCCTTCGACTGGACCAGCGGATCGGGCCGCGCGCGTACCTGAGCCCGGGGCTGGGATACACCGGCGGCACCCTGGGACGGGAGGTGCGGGCGCTGCAGCACCTGGGCGCCGCGCACGGCGTCGCGACCGACCTCTTCGACTCCGTGGACGCGGTCAACGCGCGACGGGTCGGGGGGCCTGTCGATCGCTTGAGACGGCTGCACGGCGGCCTCGCCGGGCTGCGGATCGCCATCCTGGGACTGACCTACAAGCCGGGCACCAGCACGCTCCGGCGCTCCCCGGCGATCCAGCTCGCCGCGCTGCTCCAGCGCGAGGGCGCATCGGTGGTCGCCTTCGACCCGCTGGCCAGGCTGGACGGCGACGGCCTGATCCCCGGGCTCGAGCTCGCGGCGGACCCGGTCGCCGCCGCGACCGGCGCCGACTCGCTGGTCCTGGTCTCCCCGTGGCAGGGCATAGAGGAGGTGGACATGCGGAGCTGGGTACGGGTGATGAAGCGGCCGGTCCTGGTGGACACGGGGAACTTCATCCCCGCGGCGCACGCCGAGGGCGCCGGCCTGCGCTACGTCGGGGTGGGGCGATGACGGTCCCACAGGGCGAGCTGGCCGGCCGCGTCGCCGTGATCACGGGCGGGGGGCGGGGCATCGGGGCGGCGATCGCCGTGAGGTTCGCTCGTGCTGGCGCCCAGGTCGTGGTCGCCTCCCGCACCCACGCCGAGCTGGAGGACGTCGCCCGCCGCTGCGGCGAGCTCGGCGCTCGGTGCGAGGTCCGGGTCGCCGACGTCAGCAGCCGTGAAGATGCTTTCGGCCTCGTCGACAGCGCGCTGGAGCGGTTCGGCCGGATCGACGTGCTCGTCAATGCCGCGGGTGTGTACGGGCCGATCGGCACGGTCGCGGAGGTGGACCTCGACCACTGGGTCCAGGCGCTGCAGGTCAACCTCGTGGGGACGCTCCACACCTGCCACCGGGTCGTGCCGGCGATGGTGCGGGCTCGCCGGGGCAGCATCGTCAACTTCTCCGGGGGAGGCGCCACCGCGCCGATCTCGCGCTTCAGCGCCTACGGCGTGTCCAAGGCCGCGGTCGTGCGTCTCACCGAGACCATGGCGCAGGAGGTGGCCGAGCATGGGATCCGGGTGAACGCGATCGCGCCGGGCGCCGTGGACACCCGCCTCCAGGACGCGGTGCTGGAGGCGGGCGAGCGAGCGGGGGACCTCTACGACCGCGTTCGCGCGCTGCGTGAGTCGGGCAGCGGAGGCACGCCGGTCGAGGTCCCCGCGGACCTGGCCCTGTTCCTGGCCTCCGATCGCTCGCTCGGGCTGTCCGGGCGGCTCGTCAGCGCGCCGCACGACCCGTGGCGCGAGTGGACCGAGCGCCGGATCGAGGCCCTGGCGGGAACACCCTGGTACACGCTGCGGCGGATCGACCCGCACACCCTCGGCGGCCTCGAGGGCCGCCTTCCATGACCGTCGGGATCGGCGTGGTGGGCGCCGGCGTGGTGGGCAGCCGGCGCGCGGCCTCCGCCGGGCAGTCGCCCCGGTCCCGCCTCGAGGCGGTGGTCGACGTCGACGTGTCGCGGGCCAGCGCCGTGGCGGCCACGTACGGCTGCCGCCACTTCACCGACTGGCGCGGGCTGCTCGACGACCCGGCCGTGGACGCGGTGGCGGTGTGCACCGTCAACAAGTGGCTGGCGCCGATCACCATCGCGGCGCTGGAGGCGGGCAGGGCCGTGCTCTGCGAGAAGCCGATGGGCCGCAACGGCGCGGAGGCGACGGCGATGGCCGATGCCGCTCGCCGGAGCGGCCGGCCGCTGAAGGTCGGCTTCACCCTGCGCTTCCAGCGTGGCCTGGCCACCGCGCGCCGGCTGTGCGCCGACGGCGTGCTGGGGCCGCTCTACTGCATCCGGGCCGTGTACGGCCACGGCGGCCGCGAGGGCTACGAGCGCGAGTGGCGGATGGACCCGGACCTCGCCGGAGGAGGGGAGCTGCTGGACCAGGGTGTGCACCTGCTCGACCTGGCCCGGTGGTTCCTGGGCGACTTCGAGCAGGTCCACGGCCTGGTCCCGTCCTGGCACTGGGGGACAGGGGCCGTCGACGACAACGCGTTCGTGCTGCTCTCGAATCACCGGGGCCAGGTGGCGAGCCTGCACGCGAGCTGGACGCAGTGGAAGAACCGCTTCCAGCTCGAGGTGTGCGGCCGGGACGGCAGCCTCGAGGTCGAGGGCCTGGGCGGCAGCTACGGACCGGAGCGCGTAACGCTGCGCCGGCGCAACGAGCGGTCGGGGCCTCCGGAAGAGGAGGTCGTCCCCCTCGGGCCGGCCGCGTCGGTGTGGGACGCCGACTGGGCGGACTTCATGGACGCGATCGAGCTCGGGCGGCAGCCGGCCGTGGGCGGCGGCGACGCGCTGGAGGTGATGCGGATGGTCGACCGTGTCTACGAGGCATCCCGGCCTCTGGTCGCGAGCGCACCGGGGTCCCGGAGCTCCGGGAGCCTGTGCCCGTGATCATGGCCAGGGCGCCGCTGCGCATGCCGATCGGGGGCGGTGGCACGGACCTGCCCTCTTACTACAGTCGCTTCGGCGGCTTCTTCGTCAGCGCCGCGATCGACAAGTACGTGTACGTGACGGTGAACCGGCCGGCCGCGGACGACCTCATCAGGGTCAAGTACTCGCGCTCCGAGGAGGTGGTCAGGCCGGAGGAGATCGTCCACGACCTGGTCAGGGAGACGCTGCTCAAGCTGGCCCTGACCGCCAACCTCGAGGTGGCCTCCATGGCGGACGTGCCGGCGGGGACCGGCATGGGCAGCTCGGGCAGCTACCTCGTGGCGCTGCTGCTCGCGCTGCACGCGCTGAAGCGCGACCACGTCTCGAAGCCCGCGCTGGCCGAGGAGGCGTGCGAGATCGAGATCGAGCTGGCCGGCCACCCGGTCGGCAAGCAGGACCAGTTCGCGGCGACGTGGGGAGGGCTCAACTGCTTCGAGGTCGAGCCGTGCGGCCGGGTCCGCGTCAGCCCGCTGCGCATGCCTCCGTACGTGCGGGAGGACCTGGAGCGTTCGGTGCTCCTCTACGGCCTGGACCAGAGGCGGGAGAGCGCGACGATCCTCGGCCTTCAGCGGGAGGCCACGGAGCGGGGGGACAGGACCGTCCTGGACAGCCTGCACCGCAGCAAGGAGCTGGGCCACGAGATCAGGGCCGCGCTGGAGTGCGGTGACCTGGTTCGCTTCGGGCAGCTGCTCGACGTGCACTGGAACAACAAGAAGGCGCGCTGCGGCAGCGTCAGCAGCGTCCGCGTGGACGCCGTCTACCAGCTGGCGCGCGAGAACGGCGCCCTCGGCGGCAAGGTCATGGGCGCCGGGGGCGGCGGCTTCCTCATGCTGATGGCTCCTGACGGCTGCGTCCGGCAGGTCCGGGAGACGCTTGCCGCCGAGGGCCTGCGCCAGCTGCCGTTCACCTTCGACCTCGAGGGCGCCAAGGTGCTGCTGGACCTGTGACACCGCGCCGTGTGGGTCTCCTGCTGCCGTTCCTGGTCGTCCTCGGCTACACGGGAAGCGCCTGGCTGGCCGCGGTGCCGGTCTCGGCCGCGTGCGTGCGCCTCGCCCAGGTCCCCCGGCTGGTGGTGTGCCTGCGCCGGCTGCGCCTGCTCCTCCTCCTGCTCGGCCTGCTGCTGGCATCGGCGCTCCTGTCTGCGCTGGTCCATCCGAGCGGACAGGCGGCGCCGCTCGTCGAGAGCCTGGCGGCCTGCTGCTCGCTTGCCGTCATCCTGGCGCTCGGGCCGCAGTCCGAGCTCACCCGCTGGTGCCTCCAGGTCGGAGCGGTGGTGGTCGTCCTGGTCATGGCCCTGACGGCGCTGAGCGATCCGACCCTGCTGGCGGCGAAGATGCCTTCCGGGGCCGGCCGGGCGCTGGCCCGGCTGGGCGGCGGCGTCGGTCCGGGCCGCGGGGTGCTCCACCCGAACGGGACAGCGGCCGTGGCGGCGATGGTCGCGGCCGGATGGTTCGCCGCCGCCGTCGCGCCGGGCACAACCCCGCGCCGGTGCGTCCGGCTGGGGGTCGCGGTGTTCCTGTCCGGCCTGGTGGCCGCCTCGGGCAGCCGCGGAGGCCTGATGGCCCTCGGCGCCGGGGTGCTGGCCGCCCTGACCGGCCGGCGGCATCCGCCGCTGATGGGGGTGGTCGCCGCCGTCTGCCTGGCGGGACTGGCGGCGCTGGCACTGGCGGCGCTCGCCACCCAGGGGCCGCGCGACCGGGAGCCGCTCCAGCAGGGCTCGCCCGCCTCCGCCCACGCGGGCCTCGTGGACCTGGGCTGGCGAACGGCCGCCTGGGAGGGCACCGCCGCCGCCATCGCGGAGTCGCCGTGGCTGGGCCGCGGCATCGGCTCGTTCCCCCTCGCGTACTCACCGGTGCAGGCGGCGGAGCAGCCGGTGAACAGCCACAACACCTTCCTGCAGGTCTGGCTGGACCTCGGTCTGGGCGGCCTGGTCGCAGTGGCGGGCCTGATCGCCCAGACGCTCGTCATCACCGGGTGGCGCGCGGCGTCGAGCCCGGCGCAGCTGGTCCTGGGGGCGGCCTGCGTCGCCAGCCTGATCAGCTCGATGGTGGAGTGCGTGGTGCTGGTCACGGTCGCCGCGCCGCAGCCGTGGCTCGGGACGGTGGAGCTCGCCTCGCCGCACGACTTCGTGCTCTGGGGGCTCGCGGCCGCCGTAGGGGATTCCGGAGAGGTGCGGTGGAGATGAGGCCGGTCGTCGTCGTCTGTCTCGGGCTGGCCCTCTACGCCGGTGCGGTCGCCGTGTTCTCGCTTGCGGACTCGGCGCCCGCATGGCCGCCCGAGCGCGGCAGCGGCGCCCGTGTCGTGGACGCGGTCGTGGCCTGGGCGGAACAGTGCGCGCGCTCCCGCTCCGCCGGCCCCGCGAACTGTCCGCAGCGCGGGTCCGACCCCGCCGGCGTCCGCTCGACCGAGTTCCGCTGGCGCGCCGGGAGGCCGCTGCTCCTGTACGCGAGCGTTCGGTGGCTGGAAACCATAGGAGCCTTCGAGGTGCGAGGCGCGGTGAACATGGACGTCGAGCACGACCGTGTGCTCCCCGGCGGCCGCTCGGTGCGCTTCGCGGGCAACTTCGAGACGCCGTTCGTGGCGGTCGCCCGCCGCACGGGCGACCGCCGGGACTTCGGCGCCTACCGGTGGACCGACGCGGCGCCGGCGCTGGGGTTCGCCATCCGCTACCTGGGGCCGTGGTGGTCGTGGCAGTGCTGCGCCACGGCGAAGGAGGTCGTGATTCCATGAGCCCGCGGATTCCGGGTCAGGCCATCGTCGTCGCCGGCCCGCTGCTCCTGTGCTCGCTGCTGCTCGGCATCGGCTCGTCGCTGGCCTTCCGGCCCGCCGCGCTGACGCCGAGCATCGTCGCCGTCTCGCCTGCGCCCGCGGCGTCACGCTCGCCCTCGCCCACGGGGACGCCATCGCCCCCGCCCGCGGAGGCGGCCTCGTCCTCGCCCGCGGAGACGCCATCGCCCTCGCCCGCGGAGACGCCATCGCCCTCGCCCGCGAAGAGGCCAGCGCCCAGCCCGCGGGCGTCGCGGGCCGGTCGTCAGCTGCCGCCGTAGCTGCCGTTGGTG
>DASYBH010000419.1:0-15629 GCA_036500885.1 Candidatus Dormiibacterota bacterium | reverse complement strand
CCTATCACTACGCGCAGGTGGTCCAGTCCGGCCTCCAGCCGAAGACCGACGAGCCGCTGTCCACCGCCGTGCTCTGGCTCGCCGGCTGGGGGATCGTGCTCTTCGCGATCGCGATCCGGGTCTACCGCGCGGACGTGGCCCGCAAGTTCAGCTGAGCAGATCTCGCGAAGTTCTGTCCGCAAGGGGTTGGGGCCCGCGATCTGGTCCGAGTGAGTTGAAGTACGGAGCCACGGAGGACACGAAGACGCACGGAGAGTACGGTGCGGCTCCCAACGCCCCCTGTCCAGACCACCCCTCGCTCTGGGCGCTCACCGCGGAATATGCTGCCGACCCCTCCGTGCGTCTCCGTGCTCTCCGTGGCTCCGTGCTTCAGACCAATTCGGAGATCAGTCGTCCAGGCGGTGAGTTGGCCTGGTGGCCTTGTCGACGTCACCAGGGTGAGTCGCCGTACGCCTTTCGGTAGCGCTCCGCGAACTCGTCCCGGGTGTAGCGCTGCTCGACCGTGCCGGTCTGCTCCACGACATAGGTCGCGGCCAGCGAGGCGATTCGTCCCGCCCGCTCGATGTCCATGCCGGTCAGCAGGCCGTACACCAGGCCCGAACGGTAGGCGTCGCCGGCGCCCACCGGGTCGACCTCCCGGGTCGCCGGCGCCGGCGGTACGGTGCTCTCGCCGTCCCTGGTGGCGATGCGCGACCCCTCCCTGCCCAGGGTGGTGACGACGATCTCGGCCAGCTCCAGCAGGCCGCGCTGGTCGCGACCGGTGCGCTGGCGGATCAGCTCCAGCTCGTAGTCGTTGCCGATCACGATCCAGGCGCCGCGGCTGCCCTCCTCGAGATCGGCGGCGGTCATGTGGGGAAGCTGGTGGGCGGGATCGAAGACCCAGCGCACACCGGCGGCGCGGCACTCGCGCACCAGCCGGAACATGGCGTCGGGCGCGTTGGGACCCACGATCACCGCCTCGGGGTCGGGAACGGTGTCCGCCAGACCGAGGGAGCCCGCGCGCAGCATGGCGCCGCCGTAGTAGCCCCAGATGTTGTTGTCGTCCGCGTCCGTGGTCGTGTAGCCGGTCGCCGTGTACTCGTCGGGGAGGAGGCGCAGGCCGCTGCAGTCGATGCCCAGGCTCTCCAGCCATTCGCGGTACTCGGCGGCGTCCGAGCCCGCCGTCGCAAGCACCGCCGCGGGGTGACCGAGCAGGGCCAGCGTGTAGGCGTAGTTGCCGGCCACGCCACCGCGCCGCTTCGCCATCGAGTCGACCAGGAAGCTGAGGTTGATGATGTGGGTCTTGTCGGGGACGATCTGATCGCGAAATCGGCCCTTGAACGAGAAGATGTAGTCGTAGGCGATCGAACCGCTGGACACCACCGTCATAACCGACCGAAGGCTAGCGGAGATCGCGGGCGCCCCGCCGGGGGGCGCCCCGCTCCGTGGAACAGGAGAGAGTCGATCAGTCCGCCCTGGGGGCGGAGTCCGGCCGCGTCCGAGCGGCCCTCTTGCCGGGTGTCTCGGCCGGCGCCGGGGGCCGGGCAGCCGTGCCGCGAACCGGGGGCTCGGTCGTCTCGCCGAGCTTGCTCAGCGTCTTGCCGGCCACACCGAGCCCACCGCTGACGAGCTCCAGCGCGCGGTGGGTCACCTGGCCGACCGTATCGTCGCGGCGGGCGCGGGCCTTGACGATGCCGAGTCCGCTCCGGGCCAGGCGCTCGGCCTCATCCGCCAGCCGGCGGCCGCGGCGAGCGCCGGCCGGAGGCCTGACAACGGCGGGGGTCTCTTCGTTGTTCTGCATGGGAGAGCTCCTTGGGTGGTCAAAGGAAGACGACTTGCCCCCTGACCCCCCGGCAGATGAAAGGGGAGGTGAGGTACTGACGCTGCGCGTCATTGTAACGCGAGCTGACGCATCGCGTCAGCACCGATCAGGCGCTCGTCAGTCGATCGATCAGCGCCTGGGCGAAGCTGCCGTGAGCGTCGTAGTGGGCCACGCGCCTCCGCTTCTCGGGCTGGATCCATTCCGGTCGGAGCCCGTGCCGCCGGCCCCACTCCGCGAGCTGCGGGCGGAGGCCGATCACGTGCAGGAACGGCTTGCGCATCACCAGCCCGGCCGGCGAGAGCCGGCCGTCGTAGCTGTCGAAGTTGCGGTGCACCGCGATGCCGCCACCCTCCGCGAACTCGATGGCCTCGCGAATCTGCCGGCGCTCGAAATAGCGCTCGGCTGCGAGGGGGGGCCGGCCCCCCCTTCCGGAACCCCCCGGCCACCCCGGGATCTTTTTCTGATTCATTGGATCTCCGGTGCCGGTTAGCGGCGGTCGGGGCACAGAGGGCGGTAGGCGCACAGGAAGCACGGACGGTCGCGGTGCTCCGGGCCCAGCGTGAAGTTTCCCGCGGCTATCCGCCCCGCCGCCTCCAGGACGCGCGCCTCCGCGTCCTCGGCGTCCGGCGCCACCTCGATCGCCTCACCCCGGCGGAGGTCGAACAGCACCAGCTCGGGGTCGGTGCCGCCCGGCAGCAGGCCGCGCCGCGCGGCCAGACCGTACAGGCGCAGCTGGGTTGAGTACGCCTCTCGCAGCCGCTCGTCCAGCCGGGCGTTCGTCTTGTAGTCGACCAGCACGGTGCGGCCGTCCAGCTCGCACACACGGTCGACCAGGCCCTTCACGCGGACCTCGCCGGTGAGCTCTCCGGCGAGTCGCAGGTTGAACTCGACCTCGGCGCCCAGCGTCCTGGCCCGGGCCAGCGGGTGGTCCAGGTAGGCGCTCAGCAGCTCCCGACCCGCCTCCGGACCCTCGTAGCGCTCCAGGAGCTCGCCGCCCGCCGTGTGCCAGGCGTCCAGCGCTCGATGCACGGCGGCGCCCAGCTCCGAGCCGCCCCGGCGGGCCGCCCTCGGCAGCAGCTCGTCGGGGGGCGCCGGCACCCGCCAGACCTCCCGGAAGCGGTAGCGCACCGGGCACACCTCGAACTGGTGCAGCTGGGAGAAGCTGAGCCGGAGGTGGGCGGCCGGCGCGGGTTCGCCGGCTGACCGGCTGTCCAGGGCCGCCAGGCGTTCCAGCTGCGCGACGATGGTCTCGATCCGCGGCGCCGGCTCGCCCTCTCCGCGCCGCAGTGCGGCCGCCGCACCCGGCAGCTCGAGCTGCTCGGCCTTGACCACGCGCGCGGCCTCGGGGTGGGCCAGCGCCCACTCCAGCAGCTCGGCGAAGTGGTCGTCCGCCTCGGCGCTGACGTCTCGCGGCTCCTCCTCGTCGCGGCTGGCGCTGACGTACAGCTTGTCGCGCGCGCGGGTGAGGGCCACGTAGACGGCTCGCCGCCGTTCCTGGCGGGCCAGCTCCACGGACTGCGCGCCTGGCGCGTGCTCCTTGAAGCGGGGGTGCTTGCCCTCGCGCCAGTACTTCATGACGAAGCCCAGGTGTTCGGGCTCGAAGAACAGCCGCTCCAGGTCACGGGGATTGGGCCGGCGCAGGTTGACCAGGAAGACCACGTCGAACTCGAGGCCCTTGGCGCCGTGCACGGTCAGCATCCTCACCGCGTCGGCCGCCTCGACCTCCGCCTCGCCGACCGGGATGACCGCCTCCATGATCCGGTTCAGGTGCACGACGAAGTCGCCGATCCCCGCCAGCGTCGCGTCGCGCTCGAACCGGCTCGCCATCTGGAAGACCTTCCGCAGGTTGAGGATGGCGCGCGGTCCCTCCCGGCGCGCCCTGAGCTGGCAGTGGCGGAGGTAGCCCGAGCGCTCCAGCAGCCGGTTCAGCACGTCCGCGACGGTCATGCCGTCGCGGGCCCTGGCCAGGTCGTCGGTGATCGCCAGGATCCGCTCCACCCGGGTGGCCCCGGCCGCCTCCAGCTCGGGCCAGCCATCGGCTCGGGCCTCGTCCAGGCAGTCGCGCAGCCGCATCCCGTACCGTCCCTGGCGCCTCGCGGCCAGGCGGTAGAGCTGCGCGTCGCCCATGCGCACGATCGGTCCCTGGAGCACGCGGGTGAGCGCGCCGTCGTCCATCGGGTCGGCCACCAGGCGCACGAGCGCCAGGACGTCCTTGACCTCCTCCCGGTCGAAGAAGCCCGACCCCCCCGTGGTGACGTAGGGGATGCCCTGGGCGCGCAGCTCCTCCTCGAACTCCCTCGGCAGCAGCTTGACCGAGTGGGCGAGGACCGCGATCTGACCTGGCCGGACGCCGCCCTCCACCAGCCGGCGGATCTCGGTCGCCACCAGGCGAGCCTCCCCGCGCGCGTCGCCGGCCATGACGATCGACACCGCGGCGCCACCCGGGCCGCGCGCGGCGACCAGGTCCGGCTCGTCGCCGAAGTCGCGGTCGCGGCGGATGAAGGCGGTCGCCGCGTCGAGGATCTCCTGCACCGAGCGCCGGTTGACGGTCAGCGGCAGTCGCTGGCCGGGGAACCGCGTGCGGATGTTCTCGATCTCCGCGTCGCGCCAGCCGTAGATGGACTGCTTGGCGTCGCCGACGACGGTCACGTTGGCGAAACCGGGCGCGGCGAGGAGCCGGACCAGGTCGAGCTGGATGCGGTTGGTGTCCTGGAACTCGTCCACGAGCACGTGCCTGAACCGCTGACGGCAGCGCTCCTGGAACTCCGGCACCGCGCTCAGCGCGCGGATCACCGCCAGGATCAGGTCGTCGAAGTCCATCCGGCCGGCCTGGTGCAGCCACGACTCGTACGCCGCGTAGATCGTGTGCAGGACCTCGATGGCCTCCAGCTCGGCCTGCGCGGCGAGCCCGTTCCCCTCCGCGGCCGCGTGGACCTCCTGCGCCCGGCGCCGGAACTCGCCGGCGGTCACGCCCCGGCCCTTGAGCTTGAGGGCGAACGTGGGGCCGTCCTTGATCAGCCCGTTCACCTCGTCGGGGTTCAGCGCCTCGAAGTCGTGGTCCAGGCCGGGCTCGGCGCCGCTGCGCAGCCGCGCCTGGAGGCGTTCGACCAGCAGTCGCTGGCCGACCTCGTCCAGCACGCGGATCTCCCGTGGGATGCCGACCAGGTAGGCGTCGTCTCGCAGCAGCCGGGCGCAGACGCCGTGGAACGTGCCGATCCACGCCTCCTCCAGCGGTCGCCGCAGCTCCTTCGCCAGCCGCTCCCGCAGCTCCGTCGCCGCGGCCTCGGTGAACGTGACGGCCAGGATCGCCTGGGGCGGCACGCGCTCGTGCTCCACCAGCCAGCGAAACCGCTGGACCATCGTGTACGTCTTGCCGGTGCCGGGGCCGGCCGCGATCAGGAAGGCGCCCTCGGGGCCGGCATGGATTGCCGTCAGCTGCTCGGCGGTCGGCGTCCGCTCCTCCACGATCACTCCGATGGCTGACCTCCGTAGGGACAGATCTGGGCGTGCGGGCACCCGAACCAGCTGAGGCAGGTGCCGACCGTGGCGCGGGGCGACGGCGCGAAGTCCCCGTTCCGGATCCGGCGGATGGCGGTCACCGCGGTCGCGCGGCCACGTTCCAGGTCCTCGGGGGACACGGCGCGCTGCATCCACTCGCGCACGCCCGGCGCCTGCTGCCCTAACGGGAACAGCACCTGGCGCATGCTGCCGAACACCGTGTCCTTGGGATACCAGAGCGAAAGGAAGCGCGGCTGGAGCGCGATCGGCCGGCCCTCCTCGTCGACGCCGTCACGGCAGGCCAGGTAGTACATCAGGAGCTGGACATCCGCCAGCTCGGGCCCGAAGTAGTCGTCATACGCGTGCTGGGCGGTGCGGCCCCGTCCAGTCTTGTAGTCGACCACCTCGCACGTGCCGTCGCCCGTGTCGTTCACCCGGTCGATCTTCCCCCGCACCTCGGCTCCGTCCAGCCACAGCGTGAACTTGCGCTCGACCATCAGGGTTCCCAGGCGCCGGATCGGCTGAAAGCTCGTCGCGAAGCGGATGTAGTTCTCGAGGATGCGCCGGACCTCCTGCTCCTCGGCCCGGCGGTCGAGCACCGCGTCCACCCGCTCCAGGTACGTCTCCAGGTGGGTCTGCAGCGCAGCCTCCAGCCACTCGCGCTGCGACTCGGACGCGAGGTGGCGCCACTCGGATTCGCGCCGGTGGAAGTCCTCGAGCACCCGGTGCAGGAAGCTGCCCCGCTCCATCTCCACGCCCCGCGGCGGCGACGCCAGGCCCGGGTGGTGGTTGTACCAGTACAGCCGCGGACACTTCAGGTAGTCGTTGAGCGAGGTCGGGCTGAAGTGGCCCGGGTCCACACCATCCGGCCGGAGGGCGTAGGGCTCGAACGAGCGGCCGGCGTCGGGGTCCGTGACGAAGCCGAGGTCGACACCCAGCGCCGCGAGCTGATCGCGCTGCTGACCGTCGAGCGGCAGGCCGGCCAGCAGCGTCTCGGCCTCCGCCATGGTCAGGACCGAGGCGGCCTCCAGACGGGCCTCGGACCGGGTCAGCTCCGTGCGAGGCACGACGGGCAGCGGCTCCAGGAAGGGGGACGGGCCGGCCACACCGTCGTACTCGTCGGCGTACGTGACGTAGAGGCGGCGCCGCGGCCGAGTCATCCCGACGTAGGCAAGGCGGGCCTCCTCCGCCGCGTGCTCCTCGGCGTTGGACGGCCATGAGGGACGGAAGCCCGGCAGGCTCCGCTCCAGCCAGCGCTGGTCGGCCTCGTCCAGCAGCGGATGCGGCCGGGCGGCGAGCGGGAAGAGTCCCTGTGCGAAGCCGCTGAGGAACACCACCTCGAACTGCAGGCCCTTGGCCTGGTGGACGGTCATGACCTGGACGCCGTCGCGGGCTCTGGCGGCGGGCTCGGCATCGTCGACGGCCCTGCCGATCAGCGAATCCAGCCTGGCGCCGACGTCCGCGAGGAGCGGGGGTGCGCCGTGCAGGCGCGTCCAGACCTCCTCGAGCTGGGCGAACGCGTCGAGCGCGGCCCGGAGCTCCGCGAGCACCTCGGGGCGGCCGGCCTCCGGACCGGGCAGGTGGAGGATGCGCTCCATGACGCCCGCCTCCAGCAGCACCGTGTACGCGAGCGCCGACACCGGCAGGCGCCGGGCCTGGCGGACGACCTCCGTGTAGACGGCCAGCGCGCTGTGGATCGCCCTCAGCTCCTCCGGGGTGAGGTAGGCGGCGAAGTCCGGCGGCCGCTCCTCCGCGGGAGCCGGTCCAACCTGACCCTCCGCCTCCTGGACGGTGGGGACCTCGGGCGAGGCGGTGGCCCATGGGAGCGGCCACGTCGCCGGATCCGTGCCGTGCAGCCAGTACAGCAGCCGGCGGACCACCTTCGTGAAGGCGCGACCCTCCTCGATGGCGTGGCGCCGGAGCCGGCCGGACGCGCGCGCGCCGACCCCGCTGAGGCCGGACGCGAGCAGGCGCTCCAGCGACTCGGGCTCGTCCGGCTCGTACACCGCCCGCAGGTACGTGAGCAGGAAGCGCACGACCTCGTTGCGCGCCAGCGCCCCCACCCCGCGCACCTCGTACGGCAGGTCGAGCGCGCGGATCGCCTCTTCGAACGGGGCCGACAGCGTGGCCGTGGACCGCAGCAGGACGGCGAAGTCGCCCGGCCGCAGCTCGGGATCCTCCAGCATCAGCCGGCGGATCTCGCGCGCGACGAAGAACGCCTCGTCCACCGCGGTCGCCTCTCTGGCCACGCGCACCGCCGCGCCCGCCTCCGGGCGAGCGCTGTCGAAGCGCCGCGCGACCGGGGTTGGCTGCGTGGCGGCGAGCAGACGGGCACCGGCCTCCAGCACGGACGGCGGACAGCGGTGACTGAGCTCCAGCACCACCTCGCGCCCGCCGTAGACACGCGCGAAGTCCTGGGCCAGCAGCCGCGGGACGGTGCCCCTGAAGCCGTAGATGGACTGGGCGGGATCGCCAGCCACGAGCAGGCGTGGTCCGTCGCCGCCGCCGGCGGCTCCCGGCGGAGCCAGCATCCGCAGCAGGTGGAACTGGGCCGGGTCGACGTCCTGGAACTCGTCGACGAGCACGTAGCGGAACCGGGAGCGGTACCGCTGGAGCACGTCGGGGAGGGCGTCGAGCAGCGCGATCGCATCGGCGATGAGGTCTCGGAAATCGCGCAGGCCCGCCGCGTCGAGGCGAGCCTGGTACGCGCTGTACACCGCCGCCAGCGCCTGGAGGCGCGGGGTTCCGGAGGTCAGCGCGAGCAGCGCCAGCTCCCTGTGGTGCACGCGGTTCTGCTTGAGCAGCGCGACGAAGGCCAGCGCGTCCTGGGCGAAGCCGTCGGTGCGGGCGACCGTCGCCAGCGCGCCGAGGCCAGAGCCGTCCAGGTCCTGGAGCGTGTGCCGCATCGCCACCCACTCCTGGAAGCCGCTCATCAGGAGCCGGCCGGGATCGGGCCGGTGGTCGCGCAGGAGGCGGGCGCAGAAGCTGTGGAACGTGCTGATCCAGGCCTCGTCGTACGAGTCGCGCAGCCGCTCGTCGAGGCGCTGGGCGATCTCCCCCGCGGCCGCGGTCGAGAACGTCAGCACGAGGATCTCGCCGCGCCCGGCCCGCCCGCCGTCCACCAGCTCGGCGTACAGGTCGACCAGCGCCTGCGTCTTGCCGGCGCCGGGGCCGGCGAGCAGCCGCGTGGGGCCGTCGAGGAGGTCTGCTGATACCGGTGGGGAGGTCGTCATGGCGAACACGAACAATTGTTTTGCAATGGCGGCTCTGGAGCAACCCTGCCTGTTAACGAGGTCCGAGGTCGGCGACCGCGGGGATCAGCCGCCGGCCGATCACCTCCAGCGGCTCGAGGCGCTCGACGCCGGGCGCCGAGCCTATCACCGTCTCGATGCCCATGGAGGCCAGCCAGCGGAGCCGGCCGATCAGTTTGCCACATCGCGAGCGCCATGAGGCGACGCCAAGCTGGCAACACGTCGATTCGCCCGATCCGGTATTCTTGGGGGCTGCCCCGCCGTCACCATTGGAGGTGCCCCCGTGGTTTCGCCCGCCCTGCGCCGCTTCCTGCCCTACCTCCGTCCGCATTCGCGCCTGCTGGCGCTGACGGTCGCCGCGGCAGCGGTGTCCCTGGCCGCGGCGACCGCCATCCCGCTGCTCATCAAGGCGGTCATCGACGGTCCGGTCGCCCACAGGCAGCCGGGAGGGCTCCTGCCCTTCGCCCTGGCGCTGCTCGCCATGGGCGCGATCGAGGCGATCGCCAACTTCGCACGCCGCAACTACTCCAACCTGGCCTCGCTGCGGATGGAGACCGAGCTGCGCAACGACTTCTACGCGCACCTCCAGGGCCTCCAGGTCGCGTTCCACGACAACTGGCAGTCGGGCCAGCTGCTGTCGAGGGCGGTCGCCGACATCCAGACGGTGCGCCGCTTCATCGGGTTCGGCCTGTTGTTCGCCGGCTTCTTCGGCGCGCAGTGGGTGATCGTGCTGTTCGTCCTGGCCCGGCTGGAGTGGCGGCTGGCGCTCCTCAGCGCGCTGGTCGCGCTGCCGCTCGGGCTGCTGAGCCGCCGGTTCTTCCGCCGCTACGCCGTCATCGCCCGCCGCGTGCAGGACCAGCAGGGCGACATGACCACGGTGGTCGAGGAGATGGCGACCGGCGTCCGCATCATCAAGGCGTTCGGCCGCAACCGGCTCCTGCTCGACCGCTTCGAGCGCGAGGCGGCCAACCTGCGCGGCACCAACCTCGACGGCGTTCGCGTCAGGGCGTCGACCTGGACCACGTTCAACCTGCTCATCAACCTGGATCTCTGCGTGGTGCTGCTGCTCGGCGGCGTCGCGGTCACCGCCGGCCAGCTCACCATCGGCGGGCTGGTCGCCTTCATGACCTATCTCTTCATGCTGATCTGGCCGCTGGACGCGCTCGGCTGGATCCTGGCCATGGGTGAGGAGGCGACCACCGCCTCCAGGCGCCTGGCCGAGGTCTTCGACTCGCGGCCGGAGGTGGTCGACCCGCCGCGACCCCGCCTGATCACGGTCGCCCGCGGCGGCATCCGCATGGAGGGCGTCGGCTTCCGCTATCCGGGCGGTGGGGGCTGGGTCCTGCGTGGCCTCGACCTGGATCTCGCCCCTGGCGAGACGGTCGCCCTGGTCGGCGCGACCGGCTGCGGCAAGACGACGCTGGCGACGCTGGTGCCCCGGCTGTACGACGTGACCGAGGGCCGGGTGACCCTGGACGGCGTCGACGTGCGCGACTTCTCGCTGCGCTCGCTGCGGGCCCAGGTGGGGATGGCGTTCGAGGACCCGATCCTGTTCTCGGCGTCGGTGCACGAGAACCTCGTGATGGGTCGCCCGATCACGTCCGACGCCGACCTGCGGCGGGCGATCGCGGTGGCCAGGGCCGAGTTCGTCTGGGACCTGCCGTGGGGCCTGGAGACCCGGGTCGGCGAGCAGGGGTACTCGCTGTCCGGAGGCCAGCGACAGCGGCTGGCGCTGGCGCGGGCGGTGCTCGGCGCGCCCCGGGTGCTGATCCTGGACGACCCGCTCTCGGCCGTCGACGTCCACACGGAGCGCGAGATCGAGGAGGCGCTGGCCTCGGTGCTCGACGGCGTGACCGCGCTGGTGGTGGTGCACCGGCCGTCGACCCTGGCGCTGGCCGACCGGGTGGCTCTGCTGGAGGACGGCCGGATCGCGGCGACCGGCACCCACTCGGAGCTGCTGCACAGCTCGCAGCGGTACCGCTCGTTGCTGGCCGAGCAGGCCGAGGAGGTGGCATAGGTGGCGACTCCGGCGCAGACCGCGCGCGACGCCTGGCGCGGGGTGGCCACGGAGGACGTGGACGACCTCCCGGCCAGCCTCGGGGCGCTGCTCCGGCGGCGATCGCGCCGCCTGCTGGGCACGCTGCTGGCCCCGCACCGCTGGCCGCTGCTGGCTGCCGCGGCCCTGATCACCCTGCGAAGCGCCGGCGTGCTGAGCATCCCGTACCTGGTGGGCCAGGCGATCGACCGCGGCATCGGCCGCGGCAGCCTGCGGGTGCTGGCGCTGTACGTCGCGCTGATCGCGGTCGCGGCCGCGGCCGCGGCGCTCGGCAACTGGGGCTTCCTGCGCATCTCGGGCGGCATCGGCCAGAACGTCCTCTACGACCTGCGGCTGCGCGTGTACACGCACGTGCAGCGGCTGTCGCTCTCCTTCTACGAGCGCTACACCTCGGGACGGATCATCGCGCGGCTGACGAACGACATCGACACGCTGACCGACCTCCTCGCCACCGGTCTGACGTCGCTGGCCACGTCTTCGGTCTCGATCGTGGCGATCAGCGTCATCCTCCTGCTGCTGGACGTGCGGCTGGGGCTGGTGACGCTGCTCGCGTTCCCGGTGATCGTGGCGCTGACCCAGTGGTTCCGTCGCAACTCGTCGCGCGCCTACCGGGCGGTGCGCCAGGCGATCGCGCTGGTCATCGTCCACTACACCGAGTCGCTGAGCGGCATCCGGGCCGTCCAGGCGTACGGGCGCGAGCCACGCAACCAGGAGATCTTCGAGGACCTCAACGCCCGCTACCGCGACGCCAACGCGTGGTCGGTGCGGCTCTCCTCGACCTATGGCCCCGGCATCTCCTTCCTGGGCCGGGTGACGACCGTCGCCGTGCTGATCGTCGGCGCCCTGCTCGTGATGCGAGGCTCCCTGACGCTCGGCGTCCTGGCCGCGTTCATCCTGTACGTCAGGCAGTTCTTCGAGCCGATGCAGGAGCTGTCCCAGTTCTACACGCTCTTCCAGGCGGCGGCCGCGGCGATGGAGAAGCTCTCGGGCGTCCTCGAGGAGCGCTCGGCGGTGCCGGAGGCCGAGCACCCGGTGCCGCTGCGGGCGGCCGGCGCCATCGAGTTCGAACACATGACGTTCGCCTACCGCGACAAGCCCGTGCTGCACGACATGTCCGTCACCATCCCGGCCGGCCAGACGGTGGCGCTGGTCGGCGAGACCGGCGCCGGCAAGTCGACCGTCGCACGCCTGGTGTCCCGGTTCTACGACCCCACGCAGGGCGTGGTCCGGCTCGACGGCGTGGACCTGCGCGAGGTGGCGTCGCGCGACCTGCGCAGGGCGGTCGTCATGGTGACCCAGGAGAGCTTCCTGTTCGGCGGATCGGTGGGCGACAACATCGCGTTCGGCCGGCCGAGCGCGTCGCGCGACGAGGTGGAGGCGGCGGCTCGCGCGGTCGGCGCTCACGAGTTCATCGCCGCCCTGCCCGAGGGGTACGACACGGAGGTGCGCCGGCGTGGCGTCCGGCTGTCCTCAGGCCAGCGCCAGCTGGTGGCGTTCGCCCGTGCCTTCCTGGCCGACCCCCGGGTCCTGATCCTGGACGAGGCGACGTCCTCGCTCGACCTGCCGACCGAGCGGCTGGTGCAGCGCGCGCTGCGCACCCTGCTCTCGGACCGGACGGCGATCATCATCGCCCACCGCCTCTCGACCGTCGAGATCGCGGACCGGGTGCTGGTCGTGGCGGGCGGCCGGATCGTCGAGGACGGGCCGCCCCAGTCCCTGGTCGCCTCGGGCGGCCACTACGGCTCGCTGCACCGGGCCTGGCTGGAGTCGCTGACTTAGAGGGTGCCCTTAGAGCGCCGGTCAAGGTGGTCTGCGGCGCAAATTCGTGAAGGGTCATGCTCGAGTCCGTCCCTCCTCGTGGGGGAGGTGGCCCGCCAGGGCCGAAGGGGGGACAGATCGAACAATCCCCCTCCCCACGGGAGGGGGCCGGTGATGCGACCGCCTCGCCCACGAGCGCACAGGGGCAGCGATAACCCCTCACGCTTCACCGCCGCGGAGCCCTTAGCCCGGATCCCGGCTCACGGGAGAAGGTGCGCGTCCACGATCAGGCGCTGTGCGTACGTGCGATGGAGGGCGTCCCACGACCCGGTGCAGGTGATCAGCGAGAGCCGCGGCGGTCCCGAGGTCGCGAACAGTCCCGCCGGGTGCGCCGTGTAGGGAACCGTGGACAGGCCGTCCACCGCGAACAGTCGCGTTCCGCGGCCGGGGACGTCCACGATGATCTCGTCGCCGGTCGTGAGCCGCCCGAGCTTCGAGAACACGGCGGGACCGTTCGTCCAGTCGAGGTGGCCGTCGATGACGGCGTCGCCGGCGTCGCCGGGCGCCGGCCCGAAGCGGTACCAGGCGACGTTCTTCGGCGTCGAGGGCGTCGCCATGTTGCCGCCGGCGTCGATGCCCACCGACTCGATCGGCGCGTCAACGCCGATGGCCGGCACGCGCAGCCGCGCCCGCGTCGGGCCGGTCGAGCTCGCCACGAACGGATCGGCGCCGCTGCTCCCGGCTCCTCGTCCGCCCTGCGGCACGGACCGCACGTTCAGCGAGCCGTGGGCGCCGAACCAGAGCCCGGAGAGAGAGACGGTCACACCCAAGAGGATGCAAGCCGCCGCGCCCGCGATGCGGCCACGCCGTCCCGCGAAGGCGACGGCGCAGACGGCCGCCACCCTGCGGACGGCGGGGTGACCGAGGGCCGGGCGCGACCACCAGCGCACCCGGTCCCTCGAGCTCCTCCAGTGCTCCCGGACGATCCCCGACAGGCGCCGTGTCACACACCTTTCCAGTACGGCCGAACCGCCAGGAAGACACCGAGGAGGATCAGGGCGCCGCCGCCGGCCAGGGATCCGGCCAGCAGCGGGACGTCCACTGTGGCCCGGCCCGTGGCGGGCAGCCCCGGGGTGGACTGGCCGGAAGCCGAGGCCGCTGTCTGCGCCGACGTCGTGCCATGACCCTGGCCGCTGGTTCCGCCGCCGTTGCCGCCGCCACCTTGGCCCGGCGGGCCCGGGATCTGGACGGTCACGCACACGGAGGGTGTCCTGGAGCCGCTCGGCGACGGTCCGTCGCCGGGATTCGGCATCGGCCAGGTGCCCAGGATCTTGGCGATGTCGCAGAGCGTGTGCGAGCCGGGGCTCAGCCGCTCCGTCGTCACGGTGAACCGGCAGGGGAGACCCTGCTGCGAGCAGTCGGCTCCGGGATGGCCGGTGCTCCCGACCACGGAGCTCTGACCGGGCTGCCCGTTCCAGACGCAGTCGAAGACCTTCTCCCCGGGCTTGGCGTGCACCGCGAACGACCAGGACACGGTGACCGCCATGGTGACGCTGCCGTCGGCGTTCACCGTGGAGGCATCGACCGTCTTGCTGGCGGCCACCTCCTTCGGTGGACCGTGGAGCAGGTCCTCGCACGTGGGCAGGGAGCCCGAGTCGGCACTGGCCGTCGCGCCTCCCATCAGAAGTCCCAGCGACAGCCCAAGGACCGCCAGCAGCGCCCTCATAGTCCTGACCGCGCCGACTGTCGTGTGTCCACGCATGCTAAAGCCCTCCCCAGACAGGGCCAGTTGGTGGCCCGAATTCGACCCTCTCGAGGCTTCAACGCACGGACTCGCCCGGCCGTTACGGGCGCCGCTGTTTGAACGCGAAACGGCAGAACCGCGTGGTGATGATTCGGCAACGCTCGATCGTGACGAGGGGGCAGTCGAACTCGAACCGCTCCGGCTGAGCGACGTTCGCGACCACGCCCGGCGCCTACGGCGGCCGGTCCGGCGCCGCGCTGGCCATCCTCTCGGCGTCCGTGCTGAACGGGAAGAGCGGGCTTCTACCGGTGCGCGTCGGGGTCAGCCGACCGCTACGGGCAGGCGGGCCACTCCCCGCAGGTTCCACGTCGGACGAGCCTCCGGCTCGCCCGCCAGGCGCAGGCGCGGGAAGCGCTCCAATAGCATCGGCAGCGCGATCTGGGCCTCCAGCCGGGCCAGCGGGGCGCCGAGGCAGAAGTGGATGCCACGTCCGAAGGACAGGTGCGGGTTGGGGTCGCGCCCGAGGTCCAGCCGGTCGGGGTCCGTGAAGACGGCCGGGTCGCGGTTGGCCGCGGCCAGGATGCCGACCACCGACTGGTGCCGCTCTATCCGCCGGCCGCCGAGCTCCAGCTCCGTCAGCGCCACCCGGGCCGTCCACTGCACCGGCGAGGTGTAGCGCAGCAGCTCGTCGACCGCCGTCCTGGCGAGCGCCGGGTCGCGGCGCAGGCGGTCCAGCTGGTCGGGGTGCCTGAGCAGCGCCAGGGTGCCGCTGCCGATGAGGTTGACGGTGGTCTCGTGCCCGGCCACCAGCAGCAGGTTGCACATGGCGAGCAGCTCGGCCTCGCTCAGGACCTCACCCGCGTCCTCGGCGGCGATCAGGCCCGTGATCAGGTCGCCGGCGGGAGCAAGCCGGCGCTCCGCCACGATCCCGCGGAGGTAGTCGGTCAGCGCCTCGCGAGCTTCGAAGACGGCCTCCTGGGTTGCGTCGTCGACGACGGGGTCCAGGCCCCGCACGAGGATCGCCGACCATTCCTGGAACCGCATCCGGTCCCGCGCCGGCACGCCGAGGAGCTCCGCGATGACGACGACCGGGAGCGGGTACGCGAACTCGGCGATCAGGTCCACGTCGCCGCACTGGCCGAGACGGTCGAGCAGGTCCGACGAGATCGACTCGATCCGCGGTCGCAGCTGCTCCACCATCCTGGGCGTGAACGCCCTGCTGACCAGGTTGCGCAGTCGGGTGTGGTCGGGCGGGTCCACGACCAGCATCGACTTCCCCGGCCGCCTCCGCTCGGGCGGCGGTGGGACGTAGCGCTCGCTCAGCGTGCGATCGGCCGAGAAGCGGTCGTCGCGCAGCAGCTCGGACACGTCGGCGTGGCGGGTCAGGAACCAGGCCCGCACGACTCCGCTCCAGTGCACCGGGTCCTGCTCGCGCATGCGCCGGTAGTACGCGTACGGATCCGCCATGACCACGGGATCGAACGGGTTGAACGCCGCGCCGGCGTCGACCGCGTACCCGCT
>DASYBH010000418.1:0-9000 GCA_036500885.1 Candidatus Dormiibacterota bacterium | reverse complement strand
CTCCACTCCCGGCTCAAGGAGCAGCTGCCCGGGCTCTCCCTCACGACCGTGTACGCCGCGCTGAACGACCTCGTCCAGGCCGGGGAGCTGCGGCGCTTCGCGGCGGGCGATGGGAGCGTCCACTTCGATCCCGAGATGCGGCCCCATGCCGAGCTCGTGTGCATGCAGTGCGGGCGCATCGACGACGCGCCCGCCGATGGCGAGGCGAGGCTGCCCAGCCAGGTCCGGGGCTATCGGATCCTGCGGCGAACCGAGCTCCTGCACGGCCTGTGCCCCGACTGCCAGGCCGCCGGGGCCCGTGCCGTCGAGGAGCGGGACGACAGCCTCAGGTAGCCGGTCCGCGGGGCCCGGTCCGCGCTCCACGCCCAGGCCACCCTGTCGCACCCTGCTACGGTGTGGGCGTGTGCCGGTCCATCAAGACGCTGTGCCGGCCGGATCAATCGACCACAGAGGAGGAGATCCGGGCGGCGGCGCTCCAGTTCGTACGCAAGGTCAGCGGCGTTCGCGTTCGCGCCAACGCCGTCGCGTTCGAGCTCGCGGTGACCGAGATCGCTTGGTCCTCGCGGCGCCTGCTCGATGCCCTGTCGACGCGCATCGCCTGAGACCATTACGGTAATGCGCCGAATGGGAAGATTGGTCCCCGCCCTCTGCTGCCTGGCTCTGGTAGCCGGCGCATGCTCTCTGCCATGGAGCCGGCAGGCCCCGCATCCCACCGCTCGCCCGCAGCCGAGCCCGACCGCGGTACATGTGGGCGCGCGGTTCGTGCTCGACGGCGGACCCGCCTCGGGCGCCGTGCGCGTCACGGCCCGCAGCCATCTCCGCGTGGCATTCTCGCAGCAGGTGCCGCCCTCGGCGGTGGCCGTCACCCTGGATGGCAGTGCGCTGCCCGCGGACGCGCTGGGCTGGAGCGCCGACCTGCTCTCGGCCGACGTCCCGCTCGACCGCCTCACGCCCTACCGGCCGGCGCAGCTCGCGGTGAGCGCCCCGGCGCCGGTGGTCGCTCCCGACCCGATCCAGGTGACGATGGTCGCCACCGTGCCCGCCAACGCCACCACCGGCGTGCAGCCCGGCGCCCGGACGCAGACGACGGTCCAGGTCGTGGTGGAGAACAGCCCGCCGGCCCGGCCCCAGTCGGGCCTGCAGAACGCGGACATGGTGTACGAGTACCTGAGCGAGTACTCGGTCACGCGCATGACGGCGATCTACTTCGGGCGCATCCCGGCGCAGGTGGGGCCGGTGCGCAGCTGCCGGATGGTCAACACGTACCTGGGCTACGCCTACGCGGGGCCGACGATGTGCAGCGGCGTCTCCGACGGCACGGGTGGCTGGATCATCGGCACCACGCCGGGCTCGCGCCCGATCTCCAACTCCATGGAGGGCTACGACAGGGGCGATCACTTCATCCGCGTCGGGTTCAGAGCGGCGCCGCACAACCTGTACACGTCGGGCGACCGTGCCGAGCGCCTGGGGCGGGAGGCCGGCCTGGCGCCGCCCGACTTCGCCGTCGACCCGCCCCACGACGACGTGACGGCCGGCCAGCCGGCGGATGCGCCCTCGGCGCCGCTGCACAGCGCGAGCTACACGTACGACCCCGGTTCCCGGCAGTACCTTCGCTCGGACCACGGTGTGCCGCTCGCCGATCAGGTCACCGGCCAGCAGCTGCACGTCAAGAACGTGGTGTTGCTGCACGTGGGGTTCCACGACGCGGGCTGGGTCGAGGACGAGAACGGCGGCGCTCACTCCGTCTGGTACCACATGCTCGGCAGCGGTCCGGCGGAGCTGTACTCGAACGGGCAGGTCGTGCACGCCACGTGGCACATGGGCTCCGACGGCCAGGGGTACTTCGACAACCACACGCCTGTCTGGCTCACCGACGAGCAGGGCCGCATGGTCGTCCTGAACACCGGTCTGACGTGGATCCACGTCCTGGGCAACGGCCAGGAGCGCTGCCCCGACAACGTCCAGAGATGCGCGTGAGGGCAGGCTAGGTCGCGGTGCGGTGCACGACGGACCTCGTTGACGTCATAATGCTGTGCCGATGACGCCGGTGCTCGGCGCGGTGGTGGGAGCGCACCGTCTCGAGGGGATCGTCACCAGCGATGCGCTGGGAACCGTCTATGCCGCCCGTGACGAGCAGTCGGGGCGCCAGCTCCTGGTCCGTCTCCTGCATCCGCTCGCCAGCGACCCCGCCGGGCGCCGGCGATTCCAGATCGAGATGGCCGCCATCGCCGGGCTCGATCACCCGAGCATCCTGCGCATCGAGGACTGGGGGGAGTGGGAGGGCGTGCCGTACGTCGTGACGGCGGACGTCGGCGCTCAGAGGCTCAGCGCCATCCTCGCCAGCGGCCGCCGTCTGCATCCGCGGTTCGTGACGAGGACGCTGCGGGACCTTGGCGCAGCGCTGGACCACGCCCACCGGGCCGGGGTCGTGCACGGCGACGTCGAGCCGGCCGCCGTGCTGGTGAACGCCGACGGGTCCGTGCTGCTGTCCGACTTCGGCCTGACGCTGCTGGTGGGCGCCTCGCCGGACCGCGACGTGTACGGCCTGACGGCGATCGCACGCGACCTGCTCGCGCTCGCGCCGCCGCCCCCGCCGTCGCGCCCCTCCGTCGACGCGGTGCTCTGGCGGGGACTGGCGGACGATCCGGAGCAGCGCTGGGAGACGTGCGGCGCCATGGTCGACGCCCTGCAGGTGGTGCTGAGCGGCCGTTCGGCGGAGTCCTCCACGGCGTCGACGCCGTGGAGCCGTCTGCGCCTGAGGCCGCTGCCGGAGCTGCTGAGGTCGCCGCCGCGGCTGCTGCCGCTCTGGATCGGCATCGGCGCCGCGGTGCTCGTGCTCCTGGTCATCGCCTTCATGGCCGCGCATGCGATGCGGCCCAGTCCCTCGCTCGCGCTGTCGGTCGGCTCGGCCCGTGTCGGCGACACCGTCGCGGTCACGGGCGCCAACCTGCCGGCGGGACAGCCGGGAACGATCGTGCTGCAGGGTCGGGCGGCGCCTCTCGCGCAGTTCAGCGCCGACGAGAAGGGCGCGTTCAGGATCGAATTCGTGGTCCCGCTGGACGTGAGCGGCAGCCGCACGGTCGACGCGTGCTGGGGCGGGTCCTGCCCGCTGAGCCAGGTGCTGGTCGTCCAGGCTCAGCCCACGCCGGCTCCCACCGCGACCGTTGCGCCCCTGCCGGTCCAGACGGCGACGCCGCCGAGCGCCACGCCCGTGCCGCACAGGTTCGCGCCGGAGATCGGGCTGAACCGCCAGACGCCGCATCGGGACGAGACCATCACGGTCAGCGGGCGCGGGTTCGACCCCGCGCAGCAGTACGTGATCGTGCTCCAGCAGGGCGATCGCAGGTGGGTGCTGCAGTCGCCGGCCTCACCCGACGGGGACGGCGCCTTCTCGGACCGTGTGCAAATTCCCGGTGACGCCCGCCGCGGCTTCGGGGCGGTGGCGGCATGCATCTCCCTGACCGGCACGGGCCAGACGACCAGCTGCGCTCAGCAGCCGGTGTTCATCGGTCAGTAGCGGCGGGGACGTCGCGGAGCAGCGCCTCGAGCAGCGCCTCGACGGAGGGCGTGAGGTCGTGGCGCAGCCGGTAGTAGATCCAGATCCCCTGCTTGTTCGACTCGACCAGGCCGGCGTCGCGCAGCTTGGCCATGTGGTGCGAGATGGTTGGCTGGCTCAGCTGGTAGGCGAGGGTGAAGTCGCAGATGCAGACGGGCGCCTCGGCCGCGCGCAGGGCGGCGACCATGCTCAGGCGCGTCCGGTCCCCGAGCGCCTTCAGGACCGAGGCTGTGCGCTCGGCCCACTCGGGGTCGGCCCGGACCGGGATGTCGCAGGACGTTCCCCGCTGGCGCACTACCGCCACCGCCACAGGTCCGCTGGGCATGACCTGATTCTAGTGGTGGGGCGAAGTGGTCCAGATGATCGTCTGGCTGGCGGCCGCCTGAGCGAAGATGAGCGGGTGATCCCCCTCGCGCAGCCGGATTCCCGCGCCCTCACCTTCGCGTTCGCCGCCGGACGCCTGCTGGTCCTTCCCGGCCTGGAGGTGCCCGCGTTCGAGGCGCTCGCTCCCGTGGAGCGCTTCCGGGCCGGTCCGATCCTGCTGGGCCAGCTCGACGAGCGACCCTGCTACGCGGTGGCCCTGGAGGACGGCGACCCGCCGGACGGGCTGACGGCCGTCGCGCTGCGAGAGCTGTTCGCGCGGCTGGAGGACGAGCGGGTGGTGTCGATGGCCGCACGCGCCTCGCAGACGCTGGACTGGTGGTTCGGCCACGCCTACTGCGGCCGCTGCGGCGGCGCGACCGAGCCGCACGAGACCGAGATGGCGCGCGCCTGTCAGCCGTGCGGCGCTCTCTACTTCCCGCGCATCAATCCGGCGGTGATCACGCTCGTCCACCGGGGTGACAACGAGGTCCTGCTGGCGCACGACCGGCGATTCCCTGCCGGCTTCTTCGCGCTGCTGGCCGGCTTCGTGGAGCCGGGGGAGACGCTGGAGCAGGCGGTGGCCCGCGAGGTGCGCGAGGAGGTCGGCCTGGAGGTGGACGACATCCGCTACTTCGGCAGCCAGGCGTGGCCGTTCCCGAGCCAGCTGATGGCGGGCTTCTTCGCCCGCTACCGCTCGGGCGAGATCAGGGTCCAGGAGGAGGAGCTCACGGAGGCGCACTGGTTCCCCCTCGACGGCCTGCCGAGCCCCGCCAACCGCCCGCCGACCTTCAGCATCGCCGGCCGCCTGATCGCCCGATACCTGGCGGACGCAGCCGACCGCAGAGCCTGATTCATGGAGTTCACATATATGCCTGGAAGGCATTCTTGGAAGGAGCTGCACGACCGGCTCATGCAGGAGGTAGACGCTGATCCCGAGCGGAAGAGACGCTTTGAGGAAATCAGGCGGGAGACCGCGCAGGCGGTTGCTCTTGGCGACCCTGCGGAAGGCTCGCCAGCTGACGCAACAGCAGCTGGCCGTCGGTGACGATGGCAGCGCAACCTACGCGACCTGAACGGCGACTCAGATCGGGAGCACAGTCTCCGCCGCCCGCCAGCAGTACCAGGCGGCGACCGTGCGATACGGACGGTACGGCTCGCCCAGGACGAGCAGCTCTCTCGGCTTCGGCGGCTGCGAGAGGCGATGGGCCACCGCGTAGCCCTTCCTGACCCCCAGGTCGTCGACGGGCCAGACGTCGGGGCGGCGAAGCTGGAAGATCATGAACATCTCAGCCGTCCACCTGCCGATGCCGCGCACCTGCGACAGCCGCTCCACGATCTCGTCGTCCGGTAGGGCCTCGATCTCGTCCAGCGGCACCGTGCCATCCACCACCTTCGCCGCGAGGTCGCGGATCGACGTGGTCTTGGCGCCCGAGAGGCCGGCGGCGCGGAACGCCGCCTCGGGCAGCGCCAGCACCGCCTCAGGGGTGTTGCCGTTCTCCAGCGCGGCCAGGAAGCGGCCATGGATGGCGGCCGCCGCCCTGCCCGCGAGCTGCTGGAACGTGATCGAGCGCACCAGCGATGCGAACGAGCTCTCGAGCGGTGGCCGGAGGTCTGGCGGCCCCACGGCGGCGATGACCCGGCCCATTGCCGGGTCCCGCCGCCCGAGCTCGGCGGCGGCCGCCGCGAGGCCGTCGACCGCGGCTATGCGAGCTCCGACATGTGCTGGGCGAAGTCCTCGCGCGTGATGCGGAGGTCCTCCTCGCCCAGGTCGCGAAGCGGCAGCTCCGGCAGTCGCTCGCGCGTCGAGAAGTCCGGGGCCGTCTCGTCGATGTAGAGCAGTCCGGTCAGGAGCTGGTTCCGCTCGCGACTCTCCTCGAGCAGCCGCATGGTGCCGATCCGGTCGGTCGGGTCGTGGTCCTCGGACAGCTTCTTCAGGACGAGGTGCGAGCCGTCGTGCAGCGCGACCTCCTTGATGGTTCCCGGCTCGTAGTCGACGTGGATCTCCTCGAAGAACGGGATGAAGGTCACGTCCTGGATCTGCTCGTCGTGGTCCTTCACCCACGAGTAGCTCTTGGTCGAGCCGTCGTGGTCGTTGAACGTCACGCACGGGGAGATCACGTCCAGCACCGCCGTACCGCGGTGGGCGATGGCGGCCTTGATCAGCGGCACGAGCTGCTTGCCGTCACCAGAGAACGAGCGGGCCACGAAGCTGCAGCCCAGCGTCAGCGCGACCGCGCACGGGTCGATCGGCTGGTACGTGTTGACGCTGCCGCGCTTCTGCACGGAGCCCACGTCCGCGGTTGCCGAGAACTGGCCCTTGGTGAGGCCGTACGTGCCGTTGTCCTCGATGATGTAGGTGCAGTCCACGTTCCGCCGCATCATGTGCATGAACTGGCCGAGGCCGATGGAGACGGTGTCCCCGTCGCCGCTGACGCCGACCATGAGCAGCTTGCGGTTGGCGACCTGGGCGCCTGTCGTCAGCGCCGGCATGCGGCCGTGCACGCCGTTGAAGCCGTGCGCCTGGTCGACGAAGTACGCGGGCGTCTTGGACGAGCAGCCGATGCCGCTCATCTTGGCCAGCATGTGCGGCTCGACGCCGAGCTCGTACATGGCCTTGATCAGGTGGTTGGTGATCGAGTTGTGACCGCACCCGGCACAGAGCGTGGTCGCGGCGCCCTTGTATGCGTCACGGGCAAGGCCGATGCGGTTGAGGGTGGCGCTCATTGGACCGGGACTGCCTCCTCCAGCTCGAGAAGTGGGCGGGTGATCGATTCGGCCGGGATCGGCCGGCCGTCGTAGTGGCGGATCGAGCGCAGGCGGCCGGCGAGCTCGGCCGGCAGCTCCAGCCGAAGCAGGTCGTACATCTGGCCGTCGCGGTTCTGCTCGATGACGTACACCCGCTCGTGGTCGCGCACGAACTCGGTGATCGAGCTCGACAGCGGGAGCGCGCGCACCCGCAGGTAGTCCACCGGGAGCCCTCTCTCGCTCAGCAGGTCTCGCGCCTCGACGACGGCGTGGTGGGTCGTGCCGAAGGCGATCAGCCCGATCGTCGAGTGCGCGCTCTCGTCCACGACGGGCGCCGGGACCGCGGACCTGGCGGTCTCGAACTTCCTGGCCAGCCGGTCCATGTTCCGCGCGTAGGCCTCGGCCTCCTCCGTGTAGCGCGCGTCCTCGTCGTGCCCGGAGCCACGTGTGAAGTAGCCCGCGGCCGGGTGGTCGGTGCCAGGCAGCGTGCGGTACGCCACGCCATCCTGGTCGACGTCGCGGTAGCGGCCCCACTGGCCCTCGAGGCGCGCCAGGTCGCCCGCGTCGAGCACCTTGCCCCGATCGAACGGGCGCTCCGGGTACTGGAAGGTCGGCGTCATCCACAGGTTCATGCCGAGGTCGAGGTCCGAGAGCACGAACACCGGCGCCTGGAAGCGATCGGCCAGGTCGAAGGCCGTCTGGGCGAACTCGTAGCACTCCTCGACCGTGCCCGGCAGCAGCACCAGGTGCTTCGTGTCGCCGTGCGACAGCGTGTAGACGAAGCCGAGATCAGCCTGGGACGTCCGGGTCGGCAGGCCGGTCGACGGGCCGATGCGCTGGATGTCGAAGATCACGACCGGCACCTCGGCGTAGTAGGCGAGCCCGGTGAACTCGCCCATCAGCGAGATCCCGGGGCCGCTCGTCGACGTCATCGCCCTGGCGCCCGTCCAGCCGGCGCCGATCGCCATGCCCAACGCGGCCAGCTCGTCCTCCGCCTGCACGACCGCGATCTTCTTCTCGCCGGTCTCCGGGTCGACCCGGAAGCGCTCGGCGTAGGTGATCAGGTTCTCGCAGAGGCTGGACGACGGCGTGATCGGGTACCAGGCGGCGACCGTGCAGCCGCCCATCACGCAGCCCAGCGCCGCGGCCTGGTTGCCCTCGATGAGCACGCGGTCGTCCGTGAGGCCCGTCATCGGCCGCAGCACGTGCGCGATGCCGCGATCGGCGAAGTTGTCCTGCCAGTGCTGGTAGCCGACGCACGCCGCGTCGATGTTCACCTGCCACGCCTTCGGCTTGCTCTGGAACGTCCGGCGGATGCCGTGCTCGATCGCCTCGAAGGGGATGCCGAGCAGGCCCGCGACCACGCCGACGTAGAGCATGTTGGTGAGCTGCTTGCGCAGGGTGTCGCTCTGGATGCGCGACTTGGCCAGCTTGGCGAACGGGACCGGGAAGTAGCTGACGTCGCTACGCGCTCCCGCGGTCGAGTACGCCTGCTCGTGCACCACGGCGCCGCCGGGGCGCACGCTCGCGAGGTCCTTGGTCCAGGTCGCCGGGTTCAGCGCGACGAGCACGTCCGGCTCGCCGGCCCTGGCCTGGTAGCCGCGGGGCGAGATCCTGAGCTGGTACCAGGTCGGGAGCCCCTCGATGTTGGAGGGGAACACGTTCTTCGGGGCGACGGGAATGCCCATCGAGAAGATGGCGCGGGTGAGCACGAGGTTGGCGGACTGGCTGCCGGAGCCGTTGACCGTGGCCGCCTGAAACGTGAGGTCGTTGATTGTTGGGCCGGGTGTCATGGCAGGTTAGGAATGATAAGCTGGCTGAACATCCTGCCAGCTCGAACCGCTCGGCGGTCCCTCAATATTCGCGTATTTCGCTTAGCGGGCGCTTAAGAGGGTGCGCGAATAGGCGTCGGCGGATCTTCGGCGCCCATGCACCCCCGACTGGCGTCCGAGCTCCTCGACCAGGGCGGGCGGCGCGGCCGGCCCGGGCAGGTCTTCGCGGCGCAGCGCGGCAACCGCCCGGCGCGTCTCGTCCAGCGCGTCTCGTCCAGCCCGCCCCGGGCCAGCCCGCCCCGGGCCAGCCGGTGAGCTCGTGCCACCGCGTCGACCGCGGGTGGGACCTGCGCCCGCTCGAGCAGGAGCCGCGCGCCCTCCAGCCGCACGGCACGCCGTCGAGTTTCCGCGGGCGAGGCGTCCGCGCCATCGGCGCCCGGGTGGATTTCGCGGGACCGCCTCTCCAGACCGATCTCCACCCGGGGCCGGGCGGAGTGGTCGAGAGTGAGGTTCCCGTCCGTACTACCATTACGACCTGCCGTGAAGATCGGGGTGCTTTCCGAG
>DASYBH010000417.1:0-12981 GCA_036500885.1 Candidatus Dormiibacterota bacterium | reverse complement strand
GGCCTCCATGCCGCCCGGCGGCGGCGCCGCAGGCCGGATCGGGGCGGGAACCAGACCCGAATCCCGTCTTTGTCCACAGGCGCCAGGCCGAGGAGTTGACGCACCGTGAGACCTGACCAGATCTGGAGCGCCGTCCAGGAGGAGCTCCGCTTCCAGTTGGCGAAGCCGAGCTACGAGACCTGGCTCAAGAACACGTCTCTGCTCTCCGCCGAAGGTGGCATCTTCCGCATCGGCGTCCCCAGCAAGCTGGCCAAGGACTGGCTGGAGGACCGCTTCGCCGGTCTGATCCAGGAGACCCTCCAGGCGGTGACCGGGACCGAGGTCGAGGTGGACTTCGTCGTCTCCGCCAACGAGCACCGCCCCGGCGCCGACGGCGACGAGGTGCTGCTGGTCGCGGACGAGGTCGAGGAGAAACCGCCGGCGAGCGCGCCCAGCGAGCTGAACGAGAAGTTCAAGTTCAGCAACTTCGTCGTCGGCAACAACTCCCGGTTCGCCCACGCGGCGGCAAAGGCGGTGGCCGACGCCCCCGGCGAGACCTACAACCCCCTCTTCTTATATGGGGGCGTCGGCCTGGGCAAGACCCACCTCATGCACGCGATCGGCCACGAGGTGCGGCGCCGGCTCCCCGCCAAGCGGGTCCTCTACCTCCCGTCGGAGCAGTTCATGAACGAGGTGATCGCCTCGATCCAGAACGCACGGCAGAGCGAGCTCCGCATGAAGTACCGGACGGTGGACGTGCTCCTGATCGACGACATCCAGTTCCTTGCCGGCAAGGACCGGACCAAGGAGGAGTTCTTCCACACCTTCAACGCCCTGCACGAGATCAACAAGCAGATCGTCATCTCATCGGACCGGCCTCCGAAGGAGATCCCGACGCTGGAGGACCGCCTGCGCTCCCGCTTCGAGCAGGGCCTGCTGGCCGACATCCAGCCGCCCGACTTCGAGACGCGGCTGGCCATCCTCAAGTCGAAGCTCGGCAGCAGGAACGGCACGGTGAGCGAGGAGGTCCTCAGCTATGTCGCCCACAAGGTCCAGAAGAACATCCGTGAGCTGGAGGGCGCGCTGACCCGCATCCTCGCGTTCTCGGCGATTCACCAGCGGCAGATCGGCGAAGCCGACGCGGCGGACCTCCTCACCGACATCATCCCGGCCGGCACGCGGCGCCCGCTCACCATCGGTCGCATCCAGGAGACGGTCGCGGACTACTACCAGATCACGCTGGAGGACATGAAGAGCAAGCGCCGCGACAAGCACATCGTCTTCCCGCGCCAGGTCGCCATGTTCATCGTCCGCGAGGAGACGCCTTCGTCCCTGCCCGCGATCGGGCAGGCCTTCGGCGGCCGCGACCATACGACAGCCCTGCACTCGATCGAAAAGATCATGAACGAACTCAAGGAGGACGAGCGGCTCCGCTACGAGCTGCAGGCGATCCGCGAGCGACTGTACGGAGATCAGTGAGACACATGCGCGAAGCGTCGAATTATCCACAGACCCCTGTGGATCACCTGAACATCGGCTGGGGACACCGCGCGGGGCTCCGAGTTACCAACAACTTGCTCCTCAGCAAGTCGCCGTTAACCCGACGTTTTCCGACGCTTTTCCCCGGCGCTGTCGAAGCTGCGCCAAGTACGTTTTGCACAATATCCACAGGCCCTACGGATACGGCTACGGACTCAAGATCTAGTAGAAGCAGTAATTCACCTGTGGGGAAAAGGAGCGAGCTGTGAGACTCACCTGCCAGCCGAGCACCCTCGGTCAGGCGCTGCAGACCGTGTCCCGGGCCATCTCCACCCGGACGACCCTGCCGATCCTGAACAACATCCTTCTCGAGACGACCAGCGACGGGTTGGCGCTGACCGCGACCAACCTGGAGATCGGCATCCGTAAGGTCGTCCCGGCCGAGATCGCGGAGGAGGGGAGCACGACGGCTCCCGCCAGGCTGCTCACGGACTTCGTCGGCAGCCTCCCCGACGAGAGCCTGGACATGACGCTGGACGCCGCCACCCAGACCCTCGGCGTCCGGTGCGGCCGATTCGACACGCACATCAAGTGCATCGAGTCCGACGAGTTCCCGCCGGGCCCGCGCCCCGACGAGAGCGACCGGCTGACGATCCCGCTGGAGGGCCTGCTCCGAGCGATCGAGCAGACGCAGATGGCCGCCTCCACCGACGAGGCCCGCCCGGTGCTCACCGGTGAGCTCCTCCAGATCGAGGGCCAGCGCCTGGTCCTCGTCGCGACGGACGGACACCGGCTGGCCGAGCGCCGGCTCACCGCCGCCACGGCCGACGAGCTCGAGGCCCGGCTGATCGTGCCGGCTCGGGCCCTGGCCGAGCTGCCCCGTGCGTTCAAGGGGGAGGCCGGCGAGGTCGAGGTGCTGGTGTCCAAGGCGCGCAACCAGGTCTTCTTCCGGGCCGGCGCCTCGGAGGTCAACTCCCGCCTGATCGACGGACAATATCCAAACTATTCACAGGTAATCCCCAACAAGAGTTCGACGACCGTCCGGATTTCGACGGCGGCGCTGACCCAGACCGTCAGGGCGGTGTCGCTGTTCGCCCGCGACAGCGCCAACGTGATCCGCATCCGCGCCCAGGCTGGCGCGCTGGTGCTCTCGGCCACCACCAACGAGGTCGGAGACAGCCGGGCCGAGCTCGACGCCGCCGTGGACGGCGCCGAGATCCAGATCGCGTTCAACGCCAGGTACGTGCTCGATGCGCTGGCGGTGGTCGAGTGCGAGGAGATCGAGCTCCGGTTCGACGGGCCGCTGAGCCCGGGCCTCATGAAGGCGCCGTCCAGCGATGACTACCTGTACGTGATCATGCCGGTCCGGGTGGCCATGTAGGCCGTGCGGTGCACCTGGTGTCGCTGCAGCTTCGCAACTATCGCAACTACTCGCGTCTCGACATCGAGCCGGGCAACCGCTTGAACGTGTTCCTCGGAGCGAACGGTCAGGGCAAGACCAACCTGCTGGAGTCGGTGGCCCTCCTGGCCCTGTCGACGTCACCCAGGGCGCGGCGGGACTCGGAGCTCGTGGGCCCGCTGGCGCCTGAGGCCAGGGTGACCGCCCTCGTGCAGAGCGGCGAGCGCAGTGCCGAGATCCGGATCTCGATCCGGGTCGAGGGCGAGCGGGCGCGCCGCCGCATCGAGGTCGACGGCCAGCCCCGGCGAGCGGTCGACCTGCCGGGGCTGTTCCGCGTCACGCTGTTCTGGCCGGACGACCTGAACCTGATCAAGGCGGGGCCGGAGCACCGGCGCCGGCTGCTGAACGAGATGCTGGTGCAGGTCCGGCCGGGCTATGCCCGGGGCCTCAGCCGGTATGCCCGCGTCCTGGAGCAGCGGAACAGCCTGCTCAAGCAGGTGGGTGCGGGCGAGCAGCCGCCGAGCGCGCTGGAGGTGTGGGACCTGGAGCTGGCCCGGCTGGGTGGCGAGCTGGTCGAGGCGAGGCGGCAGGCTGTCGCCGACCTGGCCGTGACCGCAGCGGCCGGTCACGCGGCCATCTCGGGCGGCGAGGTGCTGGACCTCCGCTACGTGGGCCCGCCCGACGACCTGCTGGCCGCCCTGCAGCGCACGCGCGCCGAGGACGTGCGCCGGGGCTCGACCGGCGCCGGACCGCATCGCGACGACATCCACATCAGGCTGGCCGAACGGGACGCCCGCGCATTCGCCTCGCAGGGCCAGCAGCGGACGGCCGTCGTCAGCATCAAGCTGGCCGAGGCCGCGGTGGTTGCGCAGATGACCGGAGAGCGGCCGGTGCTGCTGCTCGACGACGTGCTCTCCGAGCTCGACGCCTCCCGCCGGGGCTCGCTGCTGGAGCAGCTCGGCGATCCCGGCCAGGTCATCATCACCTCGGTCGAGGCCGACCCGTTTCCGGAGCGGGTGATCAGCAGCTCCGTGGTCCGATGCATCCAGGGCGGAATGGTGAAAAGCTGTGGACAGACTGGATAAAGTGCTGCCGCGCGTCCTGGCCAGGCAGCCGCGCGCGGCGCTCGTGGTCGAGTACCGGCTGCGCCAGGCCTTCCGCGACGTCCTGGGTGAAGCGCTGGCGGCGGCGTGCGAGACGATCGAGGTGCGCGGCGCCACCGTCTCGGTGACCACGGCCAACCCGGCGCTGGCCCACCAGCTGCGCCTCGACTCCGAGGATCTGATGCGGCGTCTGAACTCGGAGGCCAGGCTGACCAGGCCGGTGCGTGCGATCAAGGTGTGGGTGGGGCGACCGCTGCGTCCCAGGGGCGGATGATGCTCGGCGTCCAACCCCCGCGCCTGAGCGAGGAGCAGCTGGCGGCGGCGTCGGTGCTGGAGGGGCCGGTCCGGGTGGTCGCCGGCGCCGGCACCGGCAAGACGGCCGTGATCGCCGCGCGCTTCCGGCGGCTGCTCGAGCTCGGCGTCGACCCGGCGTCGATCCTGGTCATGACGTTCACCGAGCGCGCGGCAGTCCAGATGCGCGAGCGCATCCTGGCCGAGACGGTCATCCCGGAGGCGCCCCATGTCGGCACCTTCCACTCCCTGGCCATGCGCTGGCTGCGCGACGAGGGGCGGAGGTTGAGCATCAACCCCGCCTTTCGCATCGTGGCGGGGCCGGACCGCTGGATCCTGATGCGAGAGCTGATGTGGGACCTCGGCGATGCGGCCCTCGTCGGCGCCGAGCGGCCGGACGACCTGGTCGCGCCGCTGCTGAAGCTGCTGGAGCGGACGAAGCAGGAGCTCGTCCCGCTGCGCCGGCTCCAGGCCTGGGTGGCGCACGTCGAGGACCAGGAGCGGCGCACCCTCCTGCAGGCCGCGGCCCGCCTGTTCCACGCGTACGGCGGGCGCTGCCGGCGGGACGGCCTCCTCGATTTCGACGACCTGCTGGTCCTGGCGGTCCGGCTTCTCCAGGAGCACGATGACGTCAGGGAGCGCTTCGCGGCTCGCTTTCCCTGGGTGCTGGTCGACGAGTACCAGGACACCAACCTGGCCCAGGAGCGCATCGTCGAGCTGGTCGGGGGGCCGGCCGGGAACGTGTGCGTGGTGGGCGACGACGACCAGAGCATCTACCGCTTCCGGGGCGCGTCCAGGGCGAGCATGGATCGCTTCCTGACCTGCTTTCCCGAGGCCGTCACGCTCGCGCTCGGCCGCAACCGGCGCAGCACCCGGCGCATAGTGACCGCCGCCCGCAGCCTCATCGAGCGCAACGACGAGCGGCTGGAGAAGCCGCTGGCCGCCGACCCGGATCGCGACGCCGGCGAACCGGTGGCGGTCTGGCGCTGCGCGACGGCCGAGCACGAGGCGGCCGCGATCGCCGAGGCTGTCGCGCGGGCCCACGCCGAGGGTCAGCCGCTCGAGGGCATCGCGATCCTGGCCCGCACCCACGCCATCGCTCGTCCCATCGCCGCCGCGCTCGCGGTCGCCGGCGTGCCCTACCGGCACTGGGCCGGCCAGGGCCTGTTCCGCCGGCCGGAGGTGCGCGACCTGGTCGCCTATCTTCGGCTCCTGCACGACCCGACCGACCTGCTCGCGCTGGCGCGCCTGCTCAGCCGGCCCCCGCTCGGCCTCGACCTCGCCGAGGCGCTGGCCCACCTTCGCGCCGAGGACTGCGCGCCGCTGCGCGCCCTGGAGTCCTGGCCCCCGGCGGCGGCGTGGGCCGCCCTCGTTTCGGAGCTCTCGGCGCTGAAGGCGACGCTCGGCGTCGACGAGCTGCTGTTCGAGCTGCTGAACCGGACCCGCTACCTGGATGTGCTCCTCCCCAGGCTGCCCGACAGCATGGAGGGACGGCGTGTCACCGCCAACGTCAGCCGGTTCGCCGAGCTGGTGTCCGAGTACTGCGAGCGACGGCGCGACCACTCGCTGAGCCTGTTCGTGGAGTACCTCGACCTGGTGCTCCGCTCGGGCCTCGACGAGGACGTGGCGGAGGTCGACGACGTCGAGGATGCGGTCCAGCTGATGACCATCCACCAGGCCAAGGGCCTCGAGTTCGACCTGGTCTTCGTGCCCGCGCTGGTCGAGGGCAGGTTGCCGCAGCCGCGGCGGCGCGACGGCGTCTCCGCCGTGGCCGGCCTGGAGCTGCCGCCGGCGCTGCTGGACCCGGGTGTTCGCGGCCGGGAGGACCAGCTGGCCGAGGAGCGCCGGCTGTGCTACGTGGCGATGACACGCGCCCGCCAGCGCCTGGTGCTGTCGTGGGCCGACCGGTACGAGGGCGGTCGGGCGTGGCGGCCGTCGCGGTTTCTCGGAGAGCTCGGCGACGGCGTGGTGGAGCGGGACCTGCGTTCCGAATGGGCGCCACCACCTCGGGAACCGGCCCCCGAACGCGAGGCGACGCCGGCCGGCGGAAGCCCGGTGACCCTCTCGTTCAGCGCGATCAGCGCCTACCGGGAGTGCCCGCGGCAGCACTGGTACCGCTACCGCCTGCGGCTGCCGGCCGCGCCCACGATGGAGGCGCAGTTCGGAACCATCCTCCACCTGGCGCTGATGCGCGCCGGCCGGCTCCGCCGCGAGGGGCGGCCACTGACCGCGGAGCTCCTTCGCGACCTCCACCAGGAGGCATGGGAGACCATCGCGCTCGCGGACCCACGGCGACGGCCGGCGCTGGAGCGTCTGGGGTGGCGCCTGCTGGAGGGGCTCTTCGACGGCGGTGGGCTGGAGGCGAAGCCGGCCCTCGTCGAGTCACCGTTCACGGTCGAGGTCGACGGCTGGACGCTGCGCGGTGTGATCGACCGCGTGGACGAGCCATCGAGCACGGGCGGCGCCTGGCGCATCGTCGACTACAAGACCGGCAGCCCGATCCCCGCCAGCCGGCTGCGGCGAGACCTCCAGCTCGCGCTGTACGCGCTCGGCGCCCGACACGCGCTCGGGCTCGACCCGGTCGAGCTGGAGATCCTGTACCTCCGGAATGGCGGCCGGGTCGTGCTGCCGGCGGACGCGGGGCTTCTGGACGAGGCGCGCGCGATCGGGGCCGAGGTCGCCGCCGGCGTGCGCCAGGGACGGTTCGAGGCGCGGCCGGAGCGCCGGCGCTGTTCGCTGTGCTCCTACCGGCTGGCGTGCGATGCGGCGCTGTAGCGGGCGCCCAGCTGCAGGCAGGCCCTTGCGATGTCGACCGCGGCGCCGGGTCTGACCAGCGCCTCCGCCCGCCGGCGCATCTCCGTCCGGGCGCTGGCATCGGGGCCGAGGAGCTCGCTGACCGCGGCGACCATCCGGTCCGGCCGCGGCGCGTACCGGCCTACGCCGGACTCGGTCACGAAGCGCACGTTGCCCCGCTCCTGGCCCGGCAGATAGCTCGTCAGCACCAGCGGCAGTCCCGTGGTCAGCGCCTCGGCGATCGCACCGGGACCCGCCTTGCCGAGCGCCAGGTCCGATGCGCGCATCAGGTCGGGCATGTCGTCGACGAAGCCGAGCACCAGCGTGGGCGTCTCGAGGTGGAGGCCCATCAGCCGGCGGCGCAGCGACTCGTTGCGGCCGCAGACCGCGATGACCTGCCATGGGTGCCGCCGCTCCGACACGGCGCGCACCTGGTCCAGCAGGCCGCCGGAGCCCTCGCCGCCGCCCGCCACCAGCACCGTGGGGCGAGCCTCGTCGAGGCCCAGCCGGCGCCGGATCAGCGCGGTCTCCCCGGGCTCGGGCGGGCGAAAGCGCAGATCGACCGGCATGCCGAGCAGGCGGAGCCGATCCCCTGCCACGCCCCAGCGGAGAGCGGCGAGCTCGGCCTCCCTGGTCGGCACCACCACCAGGTCGGCGGCCCGGCAGGCCCAGCCCCGGTGAACGTCGACCAGGTCGGTCACCACGGTCATCAGCGCTCGCCGCCGGCGGTCGCGGCGCAGCAATCCGGTGGTGATGTGGTTGAGCAGCGGGTGCACGGAGAGGATGACGTCCGGGTCCGTGGCTTCCAGCTCGCGCCGCAGCACCGGCCGGATCTGCGCGCGCAGCGTCGTGCAGATGGCGGTGAAGGACGGCGCGGTGTTGGATGCGTGGAAGATGGCGCCCCATGTCGGCGGCGAGCGCTTGATGATCGTCGGGTACAGCGAGCTCAGGCGCCTGGCCACCGCTCGCCCCTGCCCGATCAGCGGGTCGCACCAGGAGATCTTCATCTCCGGAGCGATCTGTCGCAGCGCCCCATCCAGGGCCCTGGCCGCCGCCCGATGCCCGCCGCCAGTGTCCGAGAACAGGATCAGGACGGAGCCCCCACCGCTGCTCGGCGATGGTTGGGGCTGTTCAGCCCCTAGGCCGACCGTCCGCTCTCCCGCCTGTTCCGGGCGCGAAGCGCGATCCAGCGCATGTTGTAGCGGGCCAGGAGCCAGGTGATGAGCACCATCGCCAGGATTCCGATGCTGACCCAGAACACGTTGCTCCGAGCCAGTTCGACCGGGCCGAGCCCCGCGGACCCCGCCTGGTTCTGGGCGATGATGTAGGCGACCACGTTGTTGAGGTCCTGATCGCTCAGCTTGTCCGTGCCGAAGGACGGCATCGCCGTGGAGAAGCCGGGATCGGGCGGTCGACCGTTGCGGATCGTGTTCCGAAGGTAGTTCGGATCCAGCGGGTTGGCGACTCCCGGCAGCTTCTGGATGGGGTTCAGCTTGGCGCCGATGCCGCCCTCGAGGTTCGCGCCGTGGCAGCTCGTGCAGCCCGCCGAGCCGAACATCTGGGCACCCTTCGTCGCATCCCCGACCGGGCCCGCGGAGGCGCTGGCGGAGGGCGACGGCGTCTCCGCCGCGGAAACCGCTGTCAGAGTCCAGCCGACCAGGACGGCCGGGACCAGGGCTGCGAAGGCGAGGGGGAGGAGCCGGCGTCGGCTGCGCATTTCCCAGTCAAGATAGCAAACCGCGCGCGCCGCCATCCGGCGGGGGGCGCGCCGCCCGCTCGCTCGGGGCCCCGCCGGTGGCGCGGGACGCGCCTGCGCCTTCGGGAATAACGCCCAGCGCTGGCGCGCTTCATGCACTCCGTATATGTGCTCCACTGCGGCGGTCTCCAATTCGAGGATGACGCTCGGCTCGCGGCGATGGCTCGACGGGAGACCGTCGTACCGTGGCTGAGCCGGCGCGCAAGGGCGCGCGACCCCGGCGGGTCGCGATGATCACCCTCCATACCTCACCGACGGCCACCCTCGGCCAGAGCGCCGGCGGAGGCCTCAACGTGTACGTCCGCCAGCTGTGCGCCCGGTTCAGCCGTCGCGGCGTCGCGACCGACGTCTTCACCCGCAGCCTGGGTCCCGGCTGCCCGAGCGTCGAGCAGCTCGCGCCTCTCAGCCGCGTCGTGTACCTGCCCGCCGGGCCCCCGGACCTGGACAAGTACGGGCTGCTGAGGCATGTCCCCGAGTTCACCGACGCGGTCGAGGACTTCGTGGCGGACTCGGGACTCGACTACGACGTGCTCTACTCGCACTACTGGCTGTCCGGTCTGTCCGCCTGCGCGCTGCACCACCGGCTGCGCCTGCCCTGGGCGCACACGCCCCACACGCTGGCGGTGGTCAAGAACCGTCTGCTGGCTCCCGGCGCCGAGCCGGAGCCGGAGGTCCGGGTCGAGCTCGAGGGCGAGATCGCGCACTGCGCCGACCTCCACGTGGTCAGCACCGACGCCGAGGCCGAGGACCTCCGGCGCGCCTACCACGTGCCCCCGGACCGGCTCCACGTCACCGCGCCGGGTGTCGATCTCGAGACCTTCCGGCCGGTGCCCAAGGCCACGGCCCGCCTGCTGGTCGGTCATCCGGACCACCGGCTGTTCGTGTTCGCCGGCCGGCTCGAGCCGTTGAAGGGCGTGGACGTCATCCTGCGTGCGCTGGCCCAGCTGACCGAGGGCGGTCGTCATCCAGAGGTCCGGCTGCTGGTGTTCGGCAACGATGCCGCCGGGCCCGAGCGGCGGGGTGGGCCCGAGGGCTCGGGGGAGGCGCGCCGGTTCGGCGGCGAGCAGGCTCGCCTGCGCCGGCTGGCCGAGGAGCTCGGGATCGCCGGCCGCGTCGAGTTTCCGGGCAGCGTGGCGCAGCACCAGCTCGCCACCTACTACGCCGCCGCGGATGCGTGCCTGATGCCCTCCTACAGCGAGTCGTTCGGACTGGTGGGCCTGGAGGCGCAGGCCTGCGGCAGCGCCGTCATCGCCAGCAACGTCTCCGGCCTGGCCTCCGTCGTGCGCGACGGGCTGACCGGCTTCCTGATCGACGGGCACGATCCGGCGGCATACGCCGACCGCATGCGCCGCGTGCTGGAGACGCCCGGTCTGGCCGCCGCGCTCGGCGAGCGCGGCAACCGGCTGGCCAGGGGCTTCTCGTGGGATCGCACCGCCAGCCGGCTGCTCGACCGATTCTCGGCGCTGCCGGGTCCACAGCCCCTCAGCCGCGCGAGGTAGCTCCTCAACACGCCGCGATCGGAAAAAACTCGAAAGATCCCAGGGTGGCCGGAAGCAGGGGCTTTGCCCGAGTGTCCGAGTGCATCGTCCCAGGATCACCCAGCCCGACTTCAGACGCGAGGGTTCACCCCCACCGCCCTTCGGGCATCTGGGGACCCCGCGCCGGAGGCGCCCCAACATCCCAGAAAAAGAGGGGGGTTCCGGAAGGGGGGGCCTGCCCCCCTTGCATCTATCAGCCGGGAGTCCAGGTGACTCCCATGACCGAGTAGGGGAATCGCCCGGGGTCCGGGTCCGTCAGCTGCGTCAGACCGGTGCCGTCCGCATTCATCTCCCACACGCCGGCGCGGCCGTCGCCGTCGGGGGCGAACGCGACCTGGTGGCCGTCGGGGGAGGGGCTGAGCGATCCCACCCGAACGTCCTGTCCGGCGGGCATCCCGGAGCTCGCGCTCAGCGTGCCCGGCGTGCTGCTCGGGCTCACCGAGGAGCGGAATGCCCTGGTGACCGGGCCGCCGGGGCCCTGCACCACCGCGGTGAAGAACACGTGCTGCCGGTCCGCCTGCCAGACCGGCGCGGACACCTCACCGGTCACGACAGTGACCGCGGTGCCGTCGCGCAGCGATCGAACCCGCACCTGACGCCGGGTCGTTTCGCTCGTGTCCAGCCGGTACGCCAGGCTCTGACCGTCCGGCGACCACGCCAGCCCGTCCACCGGCTCCGGTTCCACCTGCAGCCGGTAGCGCGTGCGCAGCTCGGTGTCGTACCCGTCGATCTCGGTCGTCGCCCCCGAGCCGGAGGGCTCGCGCGTGGCGAACGCCAGCCGGCCGCCTCCGGGCGCGACCGTCGCCTCCGTCACGCCGGTTGCCACCTGGATCACGCCGCCGTCCGGTCGCATGAGCTGCAGCTGGCCATGGTCGAGGAAGGCGTAGCCGCGGCCCGGCGCCAGGAAGTCGGCCCACTCGGCCTGGAAGGCCAGCACGGCCGGCGTGCCGTCGAGGGGCTGGTCGGTCCACGTCCCCGCCGGGCTGCGCAGCAGCAGGCGGCTCGAGTCGGCCGACCACGAGAACGCGCTGACCGGGCCGTCGATCAGCCGGCGGGCGACCTTGTTCTCGTTGACGATCCACACGCCCGTCCCGCCGGATTCGGGTGACGGCGCGGCGATGAAGCTGATCCAGTGCCGCAGCGGCCTGAACGCACCCGTTGTGAACGAGACGGCGGCTCCGGCGCCGAGGCGGTTGCCGTCCACGTCCCTGGCGTCGCGGCTGACCGTCACCGAGTACCCCGTGCGCGGCTCCAGCAGCGACTGCGGCGCCAGGATCACCCGCCTGGCATCGGCGGGATCCTGGTGGATCGCGAACGGAGCCGATGGCGACAGCCCGATCGCGCTGGCCAGGCTGCCCGGGTCGACCTCGCGACTGAAGGTGAGCGTGATGTACGCGGCGGGGTCCACGTCGCGGTCACCGGGGGCCGGGCTGGAGCTCGCCAGGCTGGGCGGCGCCTCGGTGCGGAACGTCCAGCTGTGGCGGAGCGGGTTGGTCGTCCCATGCGCGTCGCGATAGCCGGGTTCCAGGACCACCCGGTACTGAGACGAGGCGTTGAACGGGACGTGCTCGAACACCATCTCGCTGTTGCCATTCCAGCGGAGCGCGCCCTGGACGCCCGGCTCCAGGTGGAAGTGCTGGGTCACCGACGCGTGGTTCATCGGCCGGTCGAAGCGCACCCGGATCATCTCGCCGCTGCGCACGTCCACCGCCCCGCGTTGCGGCGAGATGTCCAGCACCTGCGGCGGACTGCCGCAGGCCGTCAGCAGTGCCGCGGCCGCGAACGTGACGAGGACGACCAGCGCCGCGCGGGGCGGCAACGGTCCCCTACCCCGGGTAGGCCTCGAGCCTGGCCCGCAGGTCGTTGGCCAGCGCCTCCAGGCGGGAGGCGTCCACGAAGAGGATCGAGATCGTCGGGATCTGGTCGATCGCGCTCTGGATCCCGGCGCGCGAGCGCTCCGAGGCCCCCAGCAGATCCTTGACCTTGCGAGCTCGGTTGCCCAGCTGGTCCTCCGTGATCTGCTGGAGGTCCGTGATGATCGCCTCCCAGTCGGCGGACCCGCCTGTGACCATTGGCGGCGGGGCCGGGGCTGGCGCATAGGACTGCTGGAGGGGCGGCGGTGGGGCGGGAGCCGGGACCGGCGCCGGAGGTGGCGTGTACACCGGGGCCGCCGGAGCGACCGGAGCCGCCGCATAGGACGGAACCGGCTGGCGCGGAGCGGCCGATGCGGTCGCCATCGGTGAGGGAGGCGCCGCGGGCGCCGCCGGAGTCTGCGCGTAGGAGGACGGGCGCCGGCCGGCGACGATGTCGGCCACGTCGAGCGGGTCGTGCTGGGTGTCGATCCGGGCCTTGACCTCGATCATGGCGCCGGGATCCCGGCACAGGGCCAGGACGGAGTCGGCCCGCTCGGCCACCTCGCGGGACTCGCTCGTGTACGCGCCCGCGATCTTGCCCTCCTTGAGGATGATGACGCCCGTCCCGGTGGTCGCCCGGACGGTCAGGGTGCCGCTCAGCCGGCGCTCCTCCAGGAAGCGCAGCAGGGCGGGGACGTCAACCCAGGAGGCGTAGAGCTCGGTGTAGACCGGCTGAGCGACCGTCAGCTCGAACAGACCGTCGACCAGCTCGGGCGTGAGCCCGACCACG
>DASYBH010000416.1:0-3517 GCA_036500885.1 Candidatus Dormiibacterota bacterium | reverse complement strand
CGTCTGTCCGTAGGCGTCGCTGATGCCCATGGCGCCGAAGCCCTGGACGCCGACGAGGGGGCCGCCGGTGCCCAGCTCGACCTTGCGGATCTGTTCGATGGCGTTGCTCATGATGGCGCTCAGGCCCTTTCTGACGCCCGGCGGGCGCCCACATAAAAGTCGATCTTGGAGTCGAGTGCGGCGAGGGTGTCCTGCAGCTCCGCGATGCGCGCGACGTCCTCGCGCCGGGTCTGTTCCAGAACCTCCTGCCGTTCGTCGAAGGTGTTCTCGCCCCGGCGGACCCGCTCCGCGAAGTGGACCATGGCGGCGACCGGCATCCCGGTCAGCCGCAGCTTGCCCACGAAGGCGAGCCAGTCCAGGTCCCTGTTGCCGAAGAGGCGCTGGCCGGTGTGCTACCGCTCCACGTGCGGCATCAGACCGATCTGCTCGTACCAGCGCGGTGGTCAGCTGGCGAAGACGGCCTGGGTCTCCAGGAACGCTTCCAGTCCGTAGCGGCCGAATTCGCGGCCGAGACCGGACTGCTTGAAGCCGCCGAAGGGTGCGTCGGGTGCGTCGACGATCTCGTTGATCATGATGCGGCCGGCCTGGATGCGGCGGGCCACGCGTTGTCCTCGCTGAACGTCGCTGGTGGCGATGTAGGCGTGCAGGCCGTAGGGCGTGTCGTTGGCGATCGCGACGGCGTCGTCCTCGTCGCGGTAGGTGATCACGGCGAGGACCGGGCCGAAGATCTCCTCGCGGGCGATGGTCTGGTCGTTGGTCGCGGTCAGCAGGGTGGGCCTGACGTAGTTGCCGTCGTCCAGCCCGTTGGGATGTCCGAGGCCACCGGCCAGGACCTGGCCGCCCTCGTCGATGCCGGCCTGGATGTAGTGCTGGATGCGGTCGTACTGGTCGCGGTCCAGGACGGGGCCGATGACGGTGTCGGGGTCGTGCGGGTCGCCGACCTTCAGGGCGGTGACGGCGTCGGCGAGGGCCTGCTTGATTTCCTGTTCGCGGCTGTGCGGGATGAGGATGCGGGTGCCGGCGATGCATGCTTGCCCGTTGTTGAACAGGCCCGCCCGCACGGCGAAGGGCACGGCCTTGGACAGGTCGGCGTCGTCGAGGATGACCGTCGGGGACTTGCCACCCAGTTCGAGGGTGACGCGCTTCATGGTGTCCACCCCGTTGTGGGCGATGATCTTGCCGGTGGCGGTGGAACCGGTGATCGACACCTTGGCGACGTCCGGGTGGGAGGTGAGGGTGTTGCCGACCGGCTCGCCCCTGCCGAAGACGAGGTTGATGACGCCGTCGGGCAGGCCGGCGTCGGCGAACGCGTCGAGGACGGGCTGGGCCTGCCAGAAACCGCGCTCGCTGGGCTTGACCACGACCGTGCAGCCGGCGGCGAGCGCCACGCTGGCCTTCATCGCGATGAACCAGCTGGCCCCGTTCCACGGGGTGATCAGGACGGCCACCCCGACCGGCACCTTGTGGACGGTGGCGCGGCCGACCTGCTCGACGAAGGTCTCTTCGGTGAGGATGTTTTGCGCGTAAATGAACCAGTCGCGGGACTGGTCGACGATGTAGGCGGCTGTGGCTGTGGTGGTGCCGAACTCCTCGACGAGGGCCGCGATCATCTCCTCGCGACGGCCGGTGAAGGAGTCGGCCAGCTTCTGCAGGTACTCCCGGCGCTCGTCGAGGGTGGTGGCTGACCAGGCGGGCAGCGCCTGCTTGGCGGCCTCGGCGGCCAGGTTGGCGTCGGTGGCATCGCCCAGCACGCCTTCGGCGATCTGCTCGCCGGTGACCGCGCTGGTCACAGCCTGTGTGTCGTGGCCGTGGGATTCCTGGATGCGGCCGTTGATGAACTGCCGGTTGAGGGTCTTCACCGGGCTGAGGGCTTTCACAATGATCGTCCTTACGATAGGCCGGGCACAGTGCCCGGTGACAGGGGAACTCGTGCGGCAGCGCGCATTCACGCGCACCGCGGTGACGGGTGTCAGATGACGGTGGGGTTCTCCAGGCACGGGAAGTCGTTGAGGACCAGGTCCTGCAGCCGCCTGGGGTGATCCGCCAGCCCTGGGGCAGGCGTGTGAGACGGTCCTGCGACATGCCGTGTGCAGGAGCACAGGCGTGGTACTGCGGCGCCCAGCACCGCCGCGGCGGTCAGGGCGTAAGCACAATCCGGCCGTTCACCGTTCGGCTCTCGATGCGGCGGTGCGCTTCGGCGGCCTCGGCCAGCGGCAGGGTCTCGGTGTGCATGTCGACCAGGCCCTGGCTGACGGCCTTCACGGCGGCCTCGGCGGCGGGGCGGCCCTGTTCGGGGTGGGCGGGCAGGTACGTGCCGACCGCGAAGCCGAGCATGGCGAGGTTGCCGCCCCACAGGGCGTTGGTCTGCACGGTGTGCTGCCAGTCGCCGCTGGCGTTGCCCACTAGCAGCATCCGGCCCATCGGCGCCATCACCTGCAAGGTGTCCGTGCGCAGCTGGCCACCGACCGGGTCGACCACCACGTCGAAGCGCTGACCGCCGATGGCCTCGGCCAGGTCCTCGCTGGCTACGACGTCGTCGTAGGGCAGCCCGGAGGCTTTCGCGTCGGCCAGCGAGGAGCGGAGTACGGTGCCGACCACGCCGGCGGCACCCAGGGTGCGGGCCATGCCGGGGAAGCCGGAGGCCAGCCCGCCCAGGGCACCGTGCACCAGCACCCGCTCACCCGCCTGGAGATGCGCTACCCCGGTGTATGCCAGGTATGCGGTGGCGGCGTTGGGCACCGCCGCCACCGCCAGGGCCGGGTCCACCCCGGTGCCCTCCAGGCTGGCGGTCATCGCCGCGTCCACGACGCTGACCGAGGCGTAGCCGCCCTCGGCCCCGGTGGCCGACAGCGTCACTACCGGCTCCCCGACGCGCAAGGCCTCCACGCCTTCGCCCAGCGCGCGGATGGTGCCGGCCACCTCCAACCCGGGCACGTACGGCGGCTGCGGCAGGCCCTGCCGGTCCTTGTACCGGCCCTGGCGGATGTAGACGTCGATCAGGCCGACGGCGGCGTGGCTGACATCGATCGCCACCTGGCCAGGCCCCGGGACCGGATCCGGCAACTCGGTGAGCTCGAAGACCCCCGCATCCCCGAAACGTGTGACGACTGCGGCATGCATGACGATCACCTCTCCTTCTGGTGTTTGTCGTTCCGGCATCCACGGTCACGCTTGGGACCGGCCGTTCGCGCCCTGGAAAACCCCGTGCCTAAGCCCTGTCCGCCACTGGCCCGCACCCGAGCTGCCCCGGACACTAGTGGCAGAAATCGGCATACAAGGCGAGAAGCGGACAACCCACGCCAACAGGCAGCACCGACGTGCCACCGGCGGACGGCGCACCCCACGACAAACAATGCCAAGTAAGGAATGGTCAGCCGGAGGGGCGGAGCTGGGCGCCTTGGTGGAGTTCGAAGTCGCCGCGCTGCCGGAGGCCGTGCACGAGGGCTTCGCCCACCCGCCGCCGCGTGCCGGGCCAGGTCTGGACTCGCGGACGACGGTCAGTGCTTCGAGCAGGTCC
>DASYBH010000415.1:0-5449 GCA_036500885.1 Candidatus Dormiibacterota bacterium | reverse complement strand
GCGGCCTTCAGGCCCTGCTGCAGCGTGTCGGCGGACAGCGGTCCGTAGACCAGGTTCCGCACGACGTGCCTGGAGTCGAGGAAGAAGGTGCCCGGCACGCCGGGCAGCAGGTACTCCTGCGACAGGTGGCCGTCACGGTCGTAGCCGGTCGGGAAGCTCACGCCCAGCTGCTTCAGGAAGGCCGGCACCCTGGACGCGTCGTCCTGCGTGTCCATGCCCAGCACCGTGAACCGGCCGCCGGATGCCCTGGCCCGCTGGGCGAGGAGCGGCATCTCCTGGCGACAGGGGTCGCACCACGAGGCGAAGAAGTTCAGCACCACCGGGCCCTTGATCCGGTCCAGCTCCGGGAAGCCCGGCGCCCGCTCGCCGGCCGCGACCTGGGCGGGCAGGGATGGCCGCGTGCCCACGAGCTGGAAGGAGGTGCGCATGCGGTCGAAGTCCCGATCGTCCGCGGCGACGCGGTCCGCGGGACCGGCCAGCGCCAGCACCCAGGCGAGGCCGCCGTCGAGCGTGACCACGGCCTCGATCTGCTGCGTGGCGCCGGCGGCGTCGAAGGCGCCGCCGACCCGGCGCGCCGGCCGGCCGGCGAGCGTCGTGGCCGACATCGAGCCTCCGGCCGCGCCGTTGCCCCCGGTCAGGTCGAACATGACAGCACCGGTGGCGGCGTCCAGGTCCGTCGACCGGGCGTGGCCCACGTGGACGAGCAGCGCGCCGCGGTTGGAGGGATCGGCGAAGTTGGCGCCGTCCGGCGCCGGCGCCGCGGACCGCTGCCAGCCGGGAGCCAGCCCGAAGCGGAAGCCCAGCTGGCCACCGTCGTAGAGGACGTATCCGCTCGGCAGGGTGGGAGGAGGCGGCGGCGCGGCGCCAGCCGAGCCGCACGCCACGGCCGCCAGGGCAACCAGGAGCGCGATGCCTCGGAATGGTCTCGTGTGCGCCATGACGCGGTAAAAGGTAGCGAGTTGGCACTGTTCACGGTGGGTCACTCGATCAGAGCTCTCGACGAGCTGATCGCCCTGCTGCGCCAGCACGACGTCGCGGTGCTGGCTGACGTCCGGACCGTCCCCGGCTCGCGGCGCATGCCCCATTTCGGCAAGATCGTGCTCGCGGCAGAGCTGCCCAGGCATGGCGTGGAGTACGAGCACCTGCCGGCGCTGGGCGGCCTGCGCCGGCCCCGGCCCGACTCGCCCAACGCCGGGTGGCGGAACGAGAGCTTTCGCGGCTATGCGGACCACATGGCGAGCGACGAGTTCGAGGCGGGCGTCGACCACCTTGTCGAGCTCGGCAGCGACCGGCACGCCGCCGTGATGTGCGCGGAGGCCGTGCCCTGGCGATGCCACCGGAGCCTGATCGCCGACGCGCTCCTCGTCCGCGGCGTACCTGTCACCCACATCATCGGTCCGGGCAGCACGAGGCCGCACGAGCTCACGCCGTTCGCCCAAGTGGAGGGCCGGCGGATCAGCTATCCGGCGCCCGTCCAGCAGGGTTTCGCACTCTGATGACGCCTGCGCGCGCCGCTCGATAGACTCGCGAGTGAATGGGTAAGAAACGAGTCCAGTCGCGCAACATGCGACAGGTCCGTCAGGTGCGCCAGGTCCGGCCCAAGAACATCCCGGCGCCCCAGGCCGGCGGCGACCAGCGCAAGCAGCGCGAGCGCTACGTGCAGTCCGGCGGACTGCTGCAGGGATACGCGCCGGAGACCGTCGTGCGGATCGGCTACTTCGCGTTGGCTGGCGCGGTTGCGTGCCTGCTCGTGATGGCGCTCCTCATCCTGCTGCTGCCCTACGGCTGGCCGGTGCGGATCGTCGCCGCCGCCGTGTGGGTCGTGCCGATCGCGTTCGGGCTCAGCTTCATCCTGCCGGGCTTCCGCCTGGCGCTCAAGGACCGCAGGGCGGAGCCTCGCGTCGTGCAGGGCCAGCTGCTCGGCGCGAGCGAGGTGAGCACGTCCCTCGGGCTCGGCATGCTCATGGTCAAGACGCGGGGCGGAACCGAGCAGTACCTGGTCGCGTCCGAGCGGCTCGCCAAGGTGCCAGGCAACCAGGTCAACGTCATGCTCACGGTGACTCCCAACCTGCGCCACGTGCGAAGCGTGGGCGTGATGGGCCAGCGCATGGTGGGCCGGCCCGACCAGCCGGTGCCCACGGTGCTCAAGCGGCTGCGCCTCATGCCCATCGTCACCCCGGTGGCGCTGGCCGGGGCGGCCATCATCGGCGTCGACGTGGTGGCGATCCTGCCCCTCGAGCCCGAGCTGGTGCACGCGCTCGCCGCGCTCGTCGCCGGTGCGGCGCTGGCCGGGGCGGTCTTCGGGGTGTCCCACCTGGTCCAGCGGCGCCTCTACAACGAAGTTCAGGCCCTGGTGCCTGGAGGTCTGCGATGACCCAACCGCAAGAGATTCCGATCACCAGCGAGGGACTGGCCCAGGTCACGCGGGAGCTCGAGGAGCTGGTGAGCGTTCGCCGGCCCGAGATCGTGGCCAAGATCAAGACGGCGCGGGAGCACGGCGACCTCTCGGAAAACTTCGAGTACCATGCCGCCCGCAACGAGCAGTCCTTCATCGAGACCCGCATCCGCGAGCTCGAAGCGATCGTCAAGAACCACGTCATCATCGAGTCGCGCGCCAGCAACGGCAGGGTCGACCTGTTGAGCAGGGTGACGTTCGCAGAGGAGGGGGAGTCGGAGGAGACGTACCGGATCGTCGGTCCGACCGAGGCGGACCCCACGGCCGGCCGCATCAGCTTCGAATCGGCCATCGGCAAGGCGCTGCTGGGTCACAGGGTCGGTGAGGAGGTCGAGGTGGAGACGCCGGCCGGCGGGCGCTACAGCATCCGCATCCTGAAGATCGAGTAGATGAGCCTGGACCGGCTGCGCAGCTGGATGGAGAGCGAGGGCGCCGTCGTCGCGTTCCTGACGAGCCCGGTCTCCATCGCGTACCTGACGGGCTTCGCGACCAACCCCCACGAGCGCCTGATGGCCCTGATCGTGAGGGAGGCCGACGCCGTGCTGGTCGTGCCCGGCCTGGAGGAGGCGAGCGCGACGGCGGCCGCGCGGGGCGTGTCCGTCCGCGCCTGGCGCGACGGCGAGGACCCGTGGGCGCCCGTCGCTGCCGCGCTCGGATGCATCAGCGGGCGCGTCGCGGTGGAGAAGGACCACCTCTCGCTGGCGGGCTGGGAGCAGCTGCGTGTCCTGGCTGGCGCCCCACAGCCCGTGGACGCTGGTGTCGAGCTGCGGCGCCTGAGGGCGCGGAAGACGCCGGAAGAGATCGCGCGCCTGGAGCGCGCGGCCGGGCTGACGGACGCGGTCACCGAACAGGCGCTGGCCGAGCTCCGCGCCGGCCGCAGCGAGCTGGAGGTGGCGGCCGCGATCGACCACCTGATCGCGACGGCGGGAGGCCGTCCCTCGTTCGAGACCATCGTGCAGTCCGGGCCCAACTCGGCTCAGCCGCACCTCCGCCCCGGCGGCCGGCGGCTCGCGCCCGGCGATCTGATCCTCCTCGACTTCGGCGCCGCCTTCGAGGGATACCGGGCGGATACGACTCGCACGGTGGTCCTCGGCGAGCCCGACGCGCGCCAGGTCGAGCTCCACGAGCTGGTGCTGACCGCTCACGACGCCGCGGTGGCCGCTGTTCGGCCTGGCGCGACCGTGGGAGACGTCGACGAGGCGGCACGGGCCGTGATCCGGGCAGGTGGCGAGGCCGACCGCTTCATCCACCGCGTGGGTCACGGACTGGGCCTGGAGGCGCACGAGGACCCCAGCCTCGACCCGGGCGGCAGCGCCATCCTGGAAGAGGGCATGGTGATCACGATCGAGCCCGGTGTGTATCTACCCGGCTGGGGCGGGATCAGGATCGAGGACGACGTCGTGGTCGAGGCGGGCGGGGGGCGGCTCCTCACCCAGGCCGGCCGCACGCTCAGCAGTTGAGTCCGGCGAATCGAGCGTACGCTTTGCCACCAGTGGCAGACCAGGCGGCACCGCCGCTGCGGCCGGGGATGCGGCACACCAGACAGCGTCAGCAGGTCTGGGACGTCGTGCAGCGGCTTGGTGGCCACTGCACCGCCGACGAGATCACGGCCGAGCTCCAGCGGGCGCAGCCCGGGTTCTCCCGGAGCACCGTCTACCGGGCCCTGGAAGCGCTCTCGACCTCAGGCGCGCTCCGGGCGGTCCGCTTACTTGACGGGCCCATCCACTACGAGGCGTCGATCGAGGACCACCAGCACGCGATCTGCCAGGTCTGCCGCGGCGTCCTGCACATCGAGCACGGCCTGGTGGCGGAGCTGGAGAGTCACCTGGAGGAGCGGCATCGCTTCCGTCCTGTGCGCACGGACGTGCTCGTCGTGGGCATCTGCCACGACTGCGCGCAGGGCCGAGGTCGCCGTCCCGCGCGGCGCCGCGTCCTGGACCACCTGCACTACCGGTAGGAGCCGCGCCCTTCCGATCGCGGGGGTGACGTGGTCCGGGCGTGGGGCGACTGTGGTCGCCGCCGGCCATCCCGCACCCTCTACACTGCTTCAGCCGTCACACGGACCGAACTCAGGAGGTGGATTGGGTGGAGCAGCGGATCGTCGGAACGACCATGCCCGTGCTGGAGCTGATGCTGCAGCCGGGCGAGCAGGTCTTCGCGGAGTCGGGCGAGCTGGCCTGGATCTCGTGGGCGATCCAGCTCCAGACCGGCACGGCCGTCGGCGGCCAGCAGGGCGGCTTCATGGCCACGCTGGGCCGCATGATGGCTGGCGCCACGCTCTTCATGACCGAGTACACAGCCGTGGGCGGCGTCGGGATGGCGGCGTTCTGCGCGAAGCTGCCCGGCCAGATCCTGCCCCTGGACATCCAGCCCGGCCGCGGCTACCTGGTCCACCGCCACGGGTTCATGTGCGCGACACGCGGCGTGCAGCTCGGGGTGGGCTTCCAGCAGCGCCTCGGGGCCGGCATCTTCGGCGGCACCGGCTTCCGCATGCAGCGGCTGACCGGCCAGGGTCAGGCCTTCGTGGAGATGCACGGCGAGGTGGTCCAGTACGAGCTCCAGGCCGGCAACACCCTGCGCATCCACCCCGGCCACGTGGCCATGTTCGAGGAGGGCGTGGACTTCAACGTCACCACCATGCCGGGGATCCGCAACGCGCTGTTCGGCGGTGACGGCCTCTTCCTGGCCACGCTGACCGGTCCCGGCCGCATCTGGCTGCAGTCGATGAGCCTGCCCCACCTGGCGCACGCCATCGCCCACTACATGCCGCGTCCCAGCGAGGGGGGCATCGGGGGCCTGCTGCAGGGCAGCTGACCCGTCGCTCCTGCTGCGGCCCGCGCGAGGCCCGACGGTGGTGCGTGCAACCAGACGAGGCCGGGCGGCATCCATTCGGATATCCAACACGGGGAGGGAATCTCGATGATGTCTCGACTGCGACTCCGTCTGCGCCTGCTGGCCGTGGCTCTGGCCATGGCCTTTGTCGTGCTCCTGCCC
>DASYBH010000414.1:0-4823 GCA_036500885.1 Candidatus Dormiibacterota bacterium | reverse complement strand
TGCTTACAGGGGCGGACAGGGTCCGGCGCCGTCGTGACCGAGCGCGACCCGTGGTCATGGACCGCGAAAATCCTAGTTTCCGGGGAGGCTGCGTGTCATCGGCGCCCAGGACGCACCTGTGCTAGTTCTCGAGCACTAGCCGACCCCAGGCCACCTACCACGCGAGGCCTAAGCGGACTATCCGCTGACCGCAGCCGCCTCGAGGCGCGCGGACATCGGCCGGGAGAACTAGGTGCGTCGCCACCCCTGGATCCTGCGGGCGTAACGGGATGCCCAGAGGTTCGTCCGTGCGGACGACGACAGAAGGGGCGCCTCCAGCCTACATTTCAGCTCTAATGTGGGTGCAGCATCAGCCGATGCCGAGAGGCGATCTGCGATCCTGGGACGTGCTCCTGGCCGTGGCGGGGACGCTGGCCGTGGTGGTCGAAGGCGCACTCCGCGGGCGGGCCGGCCTCTCGCCTGCTGCCTACCCGCTGGCGCTGGTTGCGGGAGCGCCGCTCGCCTTCAGGACTCGTGCACCGCTGGCTGCCTTCGTAGCCGTCGGGACCGGTGCGGTGGCTTGCGCCATCGTGCTGCACGCCAGCTGGACGGTGACCGGACTCGTGGTGATCCAGCTCTACACGGTCGCGCTGCTCGGTGACCGGCAGCGCTCGCTGGTGATCGGGACCGTCACCGCGGTCGTCGTGGTGGTCACGATCCTCTTCGTGGACGGCGGACTCGATCCCCAGGCCATGGCCAGGCGCCTGCCGTTGGTGTTCCTGTCGCTCGCGATAGGGGACACGGTCCGTTCGCGGCAGGCACTGCGGGTCGCCGCGCAGGAACGGGCCGAGCGCGAAGCACGGGAGCAGGAGGCGGAGGTCCGGCGGCAGGCGGCAGCTGAACGTCTGCGGATCGCGCGCGAGCTGCACGACACGCTCGGCCACTCCCTGGTGGCCATCAACGTGCGCGCGAGCGTGGCGATCGACCTCTGGGACTCGAAGGACTCCGCGGCCGCCCTCGAGGACATCAAGCAGGCATCGGCCGGAGCGCTGCGCGACCTGCGGGCGACCCTGACACTGCTCCGCGATCAGAACGACGGGGTGCCGACGGCGCCCGTCCTCGATCTCGCCGCCCTGCCGGGACTTGTGCGCCACTCCCGCTCTGCGGGCCTCGAGGTGGAGGTCGACATCGACGCGGGCGCGACCGCTCTTCCATCGGCGATCAGCGGAGCGGCCTTCAGGATCGTGCAGGAAGCTCTGACCAACGTGCTGCGCCACGCGAACGCCTCGAGCGCGCACGTATGCGTCCGCGCGCGGTCCGATGCTCTCGATGTCGAGATAACCGACGATGGGACGGGGAGGGGCGTTGCGGCCGCTCCCGGGTTCGGTCTGCGCGGCATGGCCGAGCGAGTGGCAGCGCTCGGTGGACGGCTCGAGGCCGGTCCCCGCGAGGACAGGGGCTGGCGCGTGCATGCCGTGCTCCCGCTCCGCGGCGGTGCCGTCCGATGACGGCGATCCGGGTCGTGCTGGCCGAGGACCAGTCGATGGTCCGCGCCGGCTTTCGGGCGCTGCTCGACTCGCGCCCCGGGATCGAGGTGGTGGGCGAGGCGGCCAATGGACTGGAGGCGCTCGAAGCGGTCCGCACCCACGAGCCCGACGTCGTGGTCATGGACATTCGCATGCCCGAGATGGACGGGCTCGAGGCGACACGCCGGATCACGAGCGACCCTGCCCTCAACGGCACACGGGTCCTGGTCCTCACCACCTTCGAGCTCGACGAGTACGTATTCGGCGCGCTCGACGCGGGCGCGAGCGGGTTCCTGCTCAAGGGAGGTGAGCTCGCCGATCTCGTTCACGCCGTCCAGATCGTCGCGGCAGGTGAGGCGCTGCTGGCCCCAAGCGTTACCCGCCGGCTGATCGACGCCTACGTCTCGCGGCCCAGACCGGCCGAGACCGCCGCGCCCGAGGGATTCGACGAACTGACCGCCCGCGAGCGAGAGATGCTCGGCGTGATCGCGACCGGGATGACCAACGCGGAGATCGCCGCCGCGTTTCAGCTCAGCCCGCTGACCGTCAAGGCGCACGTGTCACGGATCCTGACCAAGCTCGGCGCGCGCGACCGGGTCCAGCTCGTCGTCATCGCCTATCAGTGCGGACTGGTCGACCGATAGTCGTCTTCGGAGTGCGGCGAGATCGCCACGGCTCTGTTCGCGGAGGGTGGCCGGCCTCTCCGTCCTGCGGGAAGGAGGGCGGCGAACCTCTCAATCCAGGTTCCGTCACGAGGGTGTTTGTGACCGGGTTCGTTGTCGACCAGGCCGGTACCATGGCCACGTGAGCCGGCCGACGCCGCCACCAGCGCCCTCGGCTGAGCTACCGGGCCCGGACGTGGAGCGCAGCGTCGAGGACCGCAGCGACTCCCCCGAAGCCGTCTTCACCGCGCTGCGCCCGCTGCTCTTCTCCGTCGCATACCGGATCCTGGGCCGGCCTGCCGACGCCGAGGACGTGGTCCAGGAGAGCTGGCTGCGCTACGCCGGGGCCGCCGAAGAGGTGCATGATCCCCGTGCCTGGCTCATCCGGGTCGTCACCCGGCTCTGTCTGGACCAGCTGCGTTCGGCCCGGGCGCGGTACGAGCAGCTCGCCGGCATCTGGCTGCCCGAGCCGGTGCTGACCGGCGAGTCAGTCGCCGAGGACCCGCTCGAGACGGTGGAGCGACGGGACCTGCTCTCCCTGGGCGCGCTCGCCATGCTGCAACGGCTGTCTCCCGCCCAGCGCGCGGCGCTGGTGCTGCACGAGGCGATCGGCCTCACCCACGCCGAGATCGGAGCGATCCTGGGGGCCAGCGAGGCCGGATCGCGCCAGCTGCTGGCTCGGGCGCGCCGGCGGGTCGCGGCCGATCCTGCCAGGCAGCGGAGCCCACGCCCGGAGCTGCACCGCCGGCTGGTTGCGTCCCTCCGGGCCGCCTTCGACACGGGCGACGCAGCCTCGCTGGTCGGCCTGCTTCGCGAGGACGCCGTCCTGCTGGCCGACACGGGTGACGAGCTCCCCGCCCCCCGCGGTCCCATCGTGGGATCGACGAAGGTACTCCGTTTCCTGGCCCTGCTGGCGGCCGAGCAGCCCTTCACCGTGGCCGAGGTGGAGGTCAACGGCGAACCCGGTCTGCTGTTCCATTCCGGCGGAGAGCCGCGCTACCTCATCACGAGCGTGGTGGACGCCGAGGGCAGGGTGGCGCTCGTACTCGACGTCGGTGGCCCGACCAAGTTCGCCTACGCCAGGCGCCAGCAGCTCCGTCTTCCCGCCTGATCTCCGTCACGCTCAGGGCCGGTTGCACGTCTAGGGGGTAGACGGACCGTCGCCGCCGACGGCCACCCGATCGTGATGAGGAGGCTTTCTGATGTCCACCGCCTATGTCGTCGTAACCATCCTGGCCGCCGCCTGGGTGGGCTACTCGGCCGCATCTCTGCTCCTCCGTAGCAAGCAGATCGTGAAGTTCTTGACCGACTACGGCGTCCCCGACTCGTGGTGGCCCTGGCTCGGTACCGCCAAGGCCGCAGGGGCCGCAGGCCTGGTGGCCGGCCTGTTCGTGCCGGTTATCGGCGTCGTGGCCGAGATCGGCCTGGTGCTCTACTTCATCGGAGCCGTCGTGACCGTGGTACGGGCGCGCTGGTACTCACACATACCGTTTCCGGTGATGTACCTGGCACCGGTGGTCGCTTCCGCTGCGCTGAAGCTCGCGGCCTGAGCACCTCTCGCCGATACGGTGGCTTTCGAGTCGAGCTAGACGACCGGAGAGGGCGGGAGCGTCGCATTCGTGGCGTTTCCGCCCTTCTGTTAGTACTACAGCGCCGGTTGTGGCGGATCAAGGCGGCCAGCTGCTCGGCGGTCACGTTCTTGAGCAGGAAGCCGCTCGCGCTGGCGGCCACCGCCGCGCAGACGTACTCGTCCAGGTCGAACGTCGTGAGCACGATCACGCGGCAGGCGGGGTGGGCGGCTGGGGGTAGGCGCGGGCGCCCTCAAAGGTGTCAGAGGCGGGCGCCCGCGCCAGCATTCCTCAGCGGACGCCCTCCTCGACGAGCGTGAGCTCGGCTATCCGGTCCCAGGCGCCCTCGATCTTGCGCGCCATCTCCTCCTCCTCACGCCGGTTCTCCCGCGCCACGCTTGCCGTGGCCTCGTCCCCGGCACTCCGGGCGACCCGCTCCAGCAGCTCGTACGCGGCGATCTCCAGGTGCTCGGTCGCGTAGCCGTCGCGAGCGTTCCGGCCCGGCTTGTCGCCACGGACCTGATCGAACAGGCCCTTGGGCAGCGCGGCGGCGGCGGCGCCGACGTCCTTCAGAGAAGACGTCCCCTTGCCGACAGCCTCGAGGCGATGCTTCAGCCGCTGCTGCTGCTCCCTGGTCTCCTCCAGATGATGCTCCAGCATGGATTTCATCTCCGGGTCCCTGGTGCTCGCGATCATCGATTTCAGCATCTGCTCGACGCCCCGCTCCATCGCGTGAGCGTCCTCGATGTACTCGACCAGCTTCTCCCGCAGTCTCTCGTCAGTCTGTGCCATATCTGCCTCCAAATACGACAGTAACGCTACCACCTAGTCATACTGTCATGTTGGTAAGGTCGAGATGGCTGGATCGTTCCAACTCAAAGAGGTCGGAGTCGCCGGGGAGATCGCTCTGGACGGCCTGCACCGCGGGGGCGGTGGGTCCGCCCTGGGGGGCCAGGACCGTGGCGAGCAGCGTCGTAGCCTGGCCCGTATGGCGCGTCGCGGTCCGACCGAGCGGAAATCGCGCCGGCTCGGCGCCGAGCTCGGGCTGAAGGGCGCGCGGGCGCTGCGCGGCAAGAGCGGCCTGGCCC
>DASYBH010000413.1:0-9489 GCA_036500885.1 Candidatus Dormiibacterota bacterium | reverse complement strand
AGTCGGCCAGCGCCTGCTCGAGCTCCGCTTTGATCTCGCTGCGGGTAGCCATCTCCGCAACAGTGAAGCACGACGCGGGCGGCTTGCGAGCGGGTGTCTACCCGGGCGGCGGAGCCCGGTGGAGCGCCTCGTCGGAAGCCGGCAGCCGCCGGGTGACGCCGGGCGGGCTGTCCGGCGTCTCGAAGCGGATGGTGAGCGCATCCGGCTCGATTCGCTCCACCCAGCCGAGACCGAACCGGTCGTGGACCACGTCGGCGCCCGGGAACCAGTCCACCCGCTCCTGGTCTCGGGAGGGGTCCTCGTCCCGGGCGGGATCCTCGCGGCCCGGCGCCGGCGGGGCGAACAGGTCCTGCTGGGCGAAGCCGGCGAGCGACGACACGCCGATGCCCAGCAGCCGAACGCCTCCCCCGACGTCCACCGATGCCAGCAGGCGGCGGGCCACGTCCCGGATCACGACGTCGTCGTCGGTGGGTCCGGGAAGGGTGTCCGAGCGGGCGATGGTGGTGAAGTCGTGCCGGCGCACCTTGAGCGTGATCGTGCGGCCGGAGCGCTCCCTGGCGCGGAGCCGGTCGGCCAGTCGACGGGCCAGCACGTCGAGCTCCCGGACGAGGTCGGTGCGGTCGACCAGATCGGTCGGGAACGTGTCCTCCACGCTGATCGACTTGAGCTCCCGTCCGGCAACCACGGGACGCGCGTCGAGGCCGGTCGCCAGCTCGTGGAGGCCGTTTCCCCTGGCCACCCCGAACAGCCCGACCAGGCGTTCGAGCGGCACCTCGGCCAGCTCGCCCACGGTCGTCACGCCGGCGTGTCGCAGGCGCTCGGCGCTGGCGGGGCCCACGCCCCACAGCGCGCGCACGGGCAGCGGCGCCAGCAGCGCCCGCTCCTGGCCTGGCGGGACGACGACCAGGCCGTCCGGCTTGCGCGAGTCGGAGGCGATCTTGGCGATCAGCTTGGACGTCCCCGCCCCGATCGAGGCCGTGAGCCCGGTGCTGGCGTGGATGCGGGCCTTGAGCCGCGCCCCGAGCGCCGTCACCGACTCGGTGTCGAGACCGCCCGACAGCCCGGCCGCCAGGTCCACGAACGCCTCGTCCAGGCTGATCGGCTCGACGGCCGGCGACAGCTCCCGCAGCGCTCCCATGACGACCGCGCTGACCGCCGCGTACGCGTCGAACCGGGGCGACAGGTAGACGGCCTGGGGGCAGCGGCGCCTCGCCTCGGCGGTCGCCATCGCCGAGTGCACGCCGTGCCGTCGCGCCTCGTAGCTCGCCGTCGCCACCACGCCTCGTGGACCAACCCCGCCGACCACGACCGGGCGGCCCCTCAGGCTCGGCTTGTGTCGCTGCTCGACCGACGCGTAGAAGGCGTCCATGTCCAGGTGGAGCACGCTCGGCTCGGTCCGCACTCCCCCGTCACCATCCGGCGTCGCCGAGAGCGGACGCCAGCACCTCGGCGGCCAGCCTGGCGCCGCGCCGTCCCTCCATCGCCAGCCACGGCAGCTGCGCCCAGGCTGACGGATGCCACAGCGCGGTGAGGGGGCGCCGCCACGCCCGGTCGAGCTCGCGCTCCGGGGTGTCCAGCACCACTCGCACCGTGGCCACCCGCCTGGCGCCCAGCAGACCCGTCTCCATGTCGACGCCGACGCAGCCCCGTGCCAGCCACGCCGCACGATCGACGCCCAGCACCAGGGTCGGTGCGGTGGCCAGCATTCCCTGCTCGGGCTCCTGGCCCAACCGTCGAGCACCCGCGGCCAGCGTCTCGACGAGCGCCGGGTCGCACTCGAGCACGCCGCCGCTCGGCCGCAGCACGCGCCGGGGCACGAGCACCGTGCCCGGCGGCACGTCCGCCCGCAGCGATCCCGCCAGCCCGCACGTCACCAGCGTGCCGCCCAGCGAGGCGCCGGCGTGCGGCAGCAGCGAGAGCCCGACACCGGCTCGCACCACGGGTACTCCGGGCAGCGCCCGGCGCACCGCCCGCGCCTCGAGACCGGTGGCGGCGACGACGGTCGGATGGACGGGCCGCAACCCGCTCAGGCGGTGGGCCCGCAGTCCCTGGACCACGTCACCAGCCTCTTCGCGCTCCTGTCGCACGCACCCGGCCAACGCTACTGCGTCCGGCCGCCTGGAGTCAGAGGGGCGGTCACTCGAGCAGTGGCGGGGAGCCGAGCGCCGCGGCGAATCCAGCTCCCGCGGCGGCGAGCGCAGTTGACCGTGCATCTGCTACGCTGCGCATTCTGTCGAATCGGGGATCGCCCGGGACACCGTGATTGTCGTTGGGGCGGTCGTTTCGTGTGTATCTGCACGCGTCAAGTGGCACGTGCTAGGATGCACGCCCTATGTCCGAGCACGACGGTATCCCCGTGGGATGCGGGATCGACTACGGGAGCAGCAACAGCGCCATCGCGCTGGCGTTCCCCGACCGCATCGAAGTAGTCGGCGAGGACGGGGCCGCCGCCCTGGTGCCGTCGGCCCTCTACCTGCACCGCGACGGCCGGCGCGTCGCCGGCGCCAGGGCGTCCGAGCTGTTCTTCCGCAGCGGCCACGAGCGGACGGTCTGCGGACGGTGCACCCTGGCCCGCTACGGCGTCTCGGACTGCCGGCAGTTCCGGCGAGCCGGGAGCTGCAACGACTCGCGCCTGCTCTGGAGCGTCAAGCGCGACCTGGCCAACCTCGGCTTCGCTGGCACCGATTCCTGGGCCACGGAGTTCCCGGTGACGGAGCTGGTGGCCGTCACGCTCGAGCTGCTGCGACGGCGTGCCGAGCGCGCCACCGGCGAGGAGCTGACGCGAGTCGTGCTGGGTCACCCCGTCGTCTTCGCGGGGGCCGCCGGCGACCCCTCGTCGAAGGCCAACCTCACCGCCCGGGAGCGGCTGCGCGAGGCGGCGGGGCTGGCGGGTTTCGAGGAGGTCGAGCTCTGCCCCGAGCCGGAGGCGGCCGGCCTGGCGGGGGAGGCGGCGCCCGGCTCGGTGCTGCTGGCCGACTTCGGCGCGGGGACCTACGACGTGGCGGTGCTGAGCCGGCGCGACGGCGAGCTGATGGTCGATGCGCTCGACGGCGTCGACATCGGCGGCTCGCGCTTCGACGAGGTGCTGTTCGAGACGGTGGTCGGGCCGGAGCTCGGCCTGCTGGAGCTGCCCAGCTGGCTGTTCAACGACCTGAAGTCACTGTCCGGCGTGATGCTGCTGATGGCCGACCCGGACCTGTCGGGGCTGCTGGAGCGGCTGGGCCGCGCCGCCTCACGCAGTGTCGCGGCGATCCTCTACAGCGGCCACGCGTATGGGTTCTTCAAGGCGATCGAGGCGGCCAAGATCGAGCTCTCGACGAGCGAGACGGCCGAGCTCGTGGCCGAGGTGCCCGGCCTGTCGCTGCGCACCACGCTGACACGCACCCACTTCGAGACGGCGGTCGCTCCGGAGCTGGAGACCCTGGAGGCGGTCACCCGCCGCGCGCTGGAGGCGGCGCGACTGCGCCCGGAGGACATTGACGTGGTGGCGGTCACCGGCGGCTCCTCCCAGATCCCCGTGTTCCAGCGCCTGCTGCGCGCGCTGTGCCCGCGGGCGGAGCTGCGCCAGGAGGCGGCGTTCACGTCGGTCGTGCGCGGCCTCGGCACCCGCGCCCTGGCGCTCTGGGGGTGAGACGGCGGCCAGGACTCGTCCGATTGCACCGAATCCCCCGCTGGTACCTCGTCCCAACTGGCCGAAGCGCGAACCGAACCGCTGTCCTTCAATTGCGTTGCATGAGACTGCAGGTAGATCTGTTACGCACCAGCTTCCAGATGGTGATCGAGCGTCAACCCAACCTGACGCGCATCTTCTACGAGGTCCTGTTCGCGCGTCATCCGGAGGCGCGGCAGCTGTTCTTCCGCAAGACGATCGAGGTCCAGGAGCAGATGCTGGCCGAGACCCTGAGCACGGCCGTCGACCACCTGGAGGACGGCCCGTGGCTCCAGTCCCGGCTGGCCGAGCTGGGCAGCCGGCACGCGGAGTACGGCGTGACCGAGGAGATGTACGGCTGGGTGGCCGAGGCGCTGCTCGCCGCGCTCGCCAGGGTGGCCGGCGATGACTGGACGCCGGACGTCGAGGCGGCCTGGGGAGACGCGCTGACGGCGATCGCGACCCTGATGCTGGCGGCACAGACGTCTCCCGCGCGGCGAATCGAGAGCTTCGGTTAGCGCGAGCCGGCGGCGCCGGCCGCGCGCAGCGCCGCCACCTCCGCCTCGGCGTAGCCGAGCTCGCGCAGGATGGCGTCCGTGTCCCGGCCGGGCTCGGGGGCCGGGCCCGCGATCGCGCTCGGCGTCGCCGAGAAGCGGGGCGCCGGGGATGGCTGCACCACGCCGGCGAGCTGGGTGAACGAGCCCCTGGCGGCGTTGTGTGGGTGGCCCGGCGCCTCGCCCAGCGTCAGCACGGGCGCGAAGCAGGCGTCCGTGCCCTCCAGCAGCGCGCACCACTCGTCCCGCGGGCGCGTGCGGAACAGCGCGGCCAGCCGCTCGCGCAGCTCGGGCCACGCCGTGGGATCGTACAGCCGGAGCCGCAGGTCGTCGTCGGGCGGGATGCCCAGCCGGTCGAGCAGCTCCGTCGAGAACTTCGGCTCCAGCGCGCCCACCGCCACGTGGCGGCCGTCCGCGCACTCGTAGCTCCGGTAGAACGGCGCGCCGCCGTCCAGGAGGTGAGCGCCGCGCGCGTCCGTCCACCGTCCGGCCGCCCGCAGGCCGTGGAACAACGCGGTGAGCAGGGCCGTCCCGTCCACGATCGCGGCGTCCACCACCTGCCCCCTGCCGGTGCGCCGCGCCTCCAGCACCGCGCAGACGACGCCGAACGCCAGCAGCATCCCACCGCCGCCGTAGTCGCCGACCACGTTGACCGGGGGCGGCGGCGGCTCCTCCGGCCGGCCGACCAGGTGGAGCGCGCCGGCCAGCGCGATGTACGCGATGTCGTGCCCGGCCGTCTGGGCCAGCGGCCCGTCCTGACCCCACCCGGTCATCCGTCCGTACACCAGCGCGCGGTTGCGGGCCAGGCACGGCTCGGGGCCGATGCCGAGGCGCTCCGCGACACCGGGCCGGAAGCCCTCGAACAGGACGTCCGCCCGCTCCGCCAGCCGCAGGACGACCTCGACGCCCTCCGGCCGCTTGAGATCGACGGCCACCGAGCGCCGCCCCCTGCCCACCACGTCGAGCGGCCCGGCGCCGGCCACGCTCGGGCCCGCGTCCACCCGGTCGACCCGGATCACGTCCGCGCCGGCGTCGGCCAGCATCATTCCGGCGAAGGGACCGGGCCCGATCCCCGCGATCTCCACGACGGTCAGCCCGGTCAGCGGTCCCCCCACGGGCGTCAGATCTCCAGCCGTGCGGCCAGCTGCGCCCGCTGCTGGGCCGGACCGCCCAGCAGCAGCTCCGTGGACTTGGCGCGCCGGTAGTACAGGTGGGCGTCGTGCTCCCAGGTGAAGCCGATGCCGCCGTGCACCTGGATCGTGTCCGCCGCCACCCGGAAGAACGCCTCGGAGCATGCGAACCTCGCCAGCGGCGCCGCCACCGGCAGCTCGCCGGGTGCCGCGTCCGCCGCCCAGGCCGCGTAGCGCACCGCCGAGCGGGCCAGCTCCATCGCCACGTGCATGTCCGCGCAGAGGTGCTTGATCGCCTGGAACGACCCGATCGCCCTGCCGAACTGGTAGCGCGAGCCGGCGTAGTCGACCGACATGTCGAGGCAGCGCTGCAGGCCGCCGAGCTGCTCGGCCGCCAGCGCGACGGCGGCGAGGTCGAGCGCGTGCGCCAGCGCGCCGGCGCCGTTCTCGCAGACCAGGCGCCGGGCCGGCACCCCCAGCAGCTCGAGGTTGGCCAGCGGCCGGGTCGGGTCGAGCGTGGACAGGTCGGCGCTGACCATCCCCGGTGCGCCGCCCTTCACCGCGAAGAGCGCCACCTCGTCGCCGGCCCGAGCGGCCACCAGCACCAGGTCGGCCCGGCGCCCGTCCGGGACGAGCGTCTTGATGCCGGTCAGGAACCAGGCTCCGTCGTTCAGGCTGGCCCGCGTGCGGATCGCGGGAAGATCCCAGCTGCCGTGCTCCGCGACGGCCAGGGTGGCGATCGTCGTGCCGGCCGCCACGCCGGGCAGGAGGTCCCGCCTGGCCTCCTCGTCGTCCGTGGCCAGGAGCGCGGAGGCCGCCAGCACCGCCGAGGCCAGGAAGGGCGACGGCGTCAGCGCCCGGCCGAGCTCCTCCATCACGACCGAGAGCTCGACGTGGCCGAGGCCGGCGCCCCCGTGTTCCTCGGGCACCACCATGCCGGGCAGCCCCAGCTCGCCCGCCATCCGCTCCCACGTGACCCGGTCGTATCCGTCGCCGGAGCCCATCACCTCGCGCACGCGCGACACCGGCGAGCACTCGGCCAGGAAGCGGCGGACCGTCGCCTGGAGCTCCTCCTGCTCCTGGGTCAGGACCAGTCTCACCGCCGGGCCTCCTTCCGCGTGCCGGTGCGAAGCTCGCGGAACGGGACGTCGCGGTCGACGTGCGGCTCCCGGGGCAGGCCCAGCACCCGGTCGCCGATGATGTTGCGCTGTATCTCGTTGGTCCCGCCCGCGATGGCCCCGGCCGGCGCCGACAGCAGCGCTCCGGCCCAGCGCCCGGCGTCGTGATCGGCGCGGTCCCATGCGATCGCGTCGCCGCCCAGCAGCTCGGCCGCCACGCCGGCGCTGAAATGGGCGAGCTGCGCGCCCGCCAGCTTGCCGACCGAGCCGCGGGAGCCGGGGTTGCGGCCCGCCTTCGCCTCCTGCGCCAGCCGCGACCCGAACAGGTGGACCAGGCGCTCGCGCACGTAGAGCTCGGCCAGACGCTGTCGCACGACCGCATCGCGATCCAGCCCGCGGGCCCTCACCGCCTCGACGAGGGAGTCGAACGCAGTGGCGCTGGTGCGGCCGCGCGTCCTGCCGCCGATCGAGACCCGCTCGTGCATCAGCATGCGGACCGCGGCGGCCCAGCCGCTGTCTACCTCGCCCACCACGTGTCCAGCCGGCACGCGAACCTCGTCGAAGAACACCTCGTTGAACGTGGCGCCTCCGGTCATGTCGCGCAGTGGGCGCACGGTCACACCGCGAGCGTGCATGTCGACCACGAGCATCGTGATGCCGTCGTGCTTGGGGACGTCCGGATTGGTGCGCGCGATGACCGCGCCGCGGTCGGCGTCCTCGGCGCGCGACGTCCACACCTTCTGCCCGGTCACCACCCAGCCGTCACCGTCGGGGACCGCCCTCGTCTGCAGGCCGGCGACGTCCGACCCGGCGCCCGGCTCGGAGAAGAGCTGGCACCAGATCTCCTCGCCGCGCAGGAGCGGCCGGATGTAGCGCTGCTTCAGCTGCTCGCTGCCGAGGTCGAGCAGCGTGGGCCCGCACATGCCGAGGCCGATGGCGAAGAACCCGTAGGGCAGCTCGAAGTCACGCGCCTCCTCGTCGAAGGCACGCTCGTCGGCGGCGGTCAGCCCCTGACCGCCGTAGGCGGCCGGCCAGCTGATGCCGGCCAGGCCCGCATCGTGCAGGCGCGCCTGGAAGGCCCTGGCCGAGGTGAGGTCCCAGCGATGGGCCGGCTCGCCGTCGGCGAGCCGCGGGGCGTTGCCCTCCAGCCACCGTCGCGCCGTCGTCCGGAAGGAATCGACGCCGGCGCTCACGAGAACTCCACCTCGCCGTGGTCGATGACGACCTGACCGTCGTCGTCGGTCGTCTGGAAGCGGGCGCAGTCGCCGTCCACCCACATCGACACGGTCAGCCGGGCGCCGGGCAGCACTGGCCTGCTGAACCGCGCCCGCATCGACCGGAACCGGGACGGGTCGGAGCCGCACAGCGCATGCAGGAGCAGCCGGCCGGTGATGCCGTAGGTGCCGAGCCCGTGCAGGATCGGCCGGGGGAAGCCCGCCCGTGCGGCGAAGGCGGGGTCGGAGTGCAGCGGGTTGCGATCGCCGGAGAGGCGGTACAGGAGGGCCTGGTCGGGCCTCGTCTGCGCGCTCGCCCGCTGGTCCGGCTCGCGCGAAGGGCGCTCCCACGCGGGCGACGGACCGCGGTCGCCGCCGAAGCCGCCCTCGCCGCGAATGAAGACCGAGGACGCGGTGCTCAGCAGCGGCTCGCCGCTCTCGACATCGGTGGCGGTCGACTCGGTGACCACCAGGGCGCCGGAGCCCTTGTCGTACATGCCCACGATCGTCGACGTGATGCTGGCGCGGCCCTCGACCGGCAGGGGCCGGTGCAGCGTCAGCGCCTGCTCGCCGTGCACCAGCATCGCGGGGTTGAAGTCGCCGATCATGTTGCGCGGCCCGCCGTGGACGATGATCACGCCGAACGTCGGCAGCACCTGCTGCTGGACGCCATGCGAGTTCTCGGTCGTGAACTCCAGCTCGCGCAGCGGGTCGTCCTGGCCGGCGCCCACGCCCAGCGCGTAGAGCAGCGCGTCCCTGGAGGTCCAGGACTTCTCGGTGGGACCGGTCGTGCGACCGACGGCATCGAGGTTCAGCGGCATCGTTCAGACCTCCCGAGCGGGGATCGCCCCGCTGGTGTCGGCGTTGGGCGCGGCCTGGGCGACCAGGCCGGGGACCACCTGGCCGAGCTCGGCCGGGTCCCAACGACCGTCCCTGTCCGCCCGCGGGCCCGCATGCCAGCCCTCGGCGACGGTGATCATGCTGCCGGCCACCCCGAACACGCGACCCGTGATGCCCCGCGACTCGGCGCTCGCGAGCCAGACCACGAGCGGCGCGACGTTGTCAGGGCCGCGCCGCCGCCGCTCCTCCTCGGTCAGCTGCCCGCCGCTGCCCCAGCGGACGAGGTCCTCGGTCAGGCGGGTCAGCGCGCCCGGGTAGATGGCGTTGACGGTGATCCCGTAGCGCTCGACCTCCCTGGCGGCGATGACCGTGAAGGCGGCGATGCCCGCCTTCGCGGCGCCGTAGTTGGTCTGGCCGGCGTTGCCGAAGATGCCCGACGAGGAGCTGGTGTTGATGATCCTGGCGTCCAGCGGCTCGCCGGCCTTGGCGAGCTCGCGCCAGTGGGCGACGGCGTGGCGCGTGGGCGCGAAGGTGCCGCGCAGGTGGACGCGGATCACGTCGTCCCACTCCTCCGGCTCCATGTTGAAGAGCATCCGATCGCGGAGGATGCCGGCGTTGTTCACCAGCACGTCGAGCCGGCCGAACGCGTCGAGCGCGGTCTGCACGAGCCTCCGGGCTCCCTCCCAGTCGGACACGTCGTCCGTGTTGGGCACGGCGGCGCCGCCGAGGGCCTGGATCTCCTCCACGACCTCGGCGGCCGGCACCTGGGACATGCCGGTGCCATCCCGGGCGCCACCCAGGTCGTTGACGACGACCCTGGCGCCCTGGCGCGCGAACTCCAGCGCGTGCGCGCGACCGATGCCGCGGGCCGCTCCCGTCACGATGACGACGCGGCCGTCACAGATTCCGCTCATGGGCTTCTCCCCGTATCGGACTGCCTACCCCGGTCCCCCGCCAGATCGCAGTGTAGAGGTCCGAAGCCGC
>DASYBH010000412.1:0-2785 GCA_036500885.1 Candidatus Dormiibacterota bacterium | reverse complement strand
GCCGCGAGAGCCTGCAGGACGTGATCACCGCCAAGGCCATGCTGGGCAGCGTCGCGGGCAAGAAGGTCCTGGTCTTCGCCCAGGACACCGCGTTCGGGCAGGGCAACGTGGCCGCGGTCAAGACCATCTTCGGTGCGGACGGCGCAGCGGTCAGCCAGCTGCTGGTCCCGGCCACCGCCAGCGACTTCACCTCGTTCGCCCGGCAGGCCAACGACGCCAGGGCCGACCTGATCTTCGTGGCCTGGGCGGGGAGCACCGCGCAGTCGATGTGGCAGGCGATGGACCAGCAGGGCGTGCTGACCTCGACCAGGGTGGCCACCGGGCTGGCCGAGAAGGCGACATGGCCCATCTTCGGTTCGGCCGGGCCCAAGCTCTCCCTGATCGGGCTCTACTTCCAGGACGCGGCCAGGAACGACGTGAACACCTACCTGATCAACCAGGAGAAGAAGCAGGACTCGTTTCCGGACCTCTTCACCCCCGACGGCTTCGTCACCGCGCAGCTGCTGGCTCGCGCCGTCGACAGGGCGGACGGCGACACCAGGGTCGACGTCATGATCAAGGCGCTGGAGGGCTACAGCTTCCTCGCCCCCAAGGGCCAGGAGACGGTCCGGGCCACGGACCACGCCATGCTCCAGCCGATGTTCATCGCCAGGTTGAGCGGGAGCGGCTCCGACCTCTCGGCCCAGGTGGACAGGACGCTCTCTCCGCAGGCGACGGCGCCACCTCAAAAGTAGATGCAGGAAGACGATTTGCCCCCCCTGACCCCCCGGCAGGTGAGGGGGGGAGGGGTGGCGGCCGCCGCGCCAGTCCTGAGGATCGAGAGCCTCGGCTACCGCGTCGGCGGCTTCACCATCGTCGACCGGGTGGACCTCGAGGTCTCCGAGGGCGAGTTCGTCGGCATCATCGGCCCCAACGGAGCGGGCAAGACCAGCCTCTTCAACCTGCTCAGCGGCATCTGCCTCCCGACGAGCGGCCGGATCGAGGTCCTGGGCAGGGACGTGACCGGCGAGCCTCCCCACCGGCGCGCGCTGGGGGGGCTGGGCCGGACCTTCCAGACCTCCTCGGTGCTGGGCGGGCTCTCGGTCCTCGAGAACGTACGGCTGGGCGTGCAGGCGCGCGCCGGCGGCAGCCTCGAGCCGTGGCGGCGCGCCGCCGCCGACAGGAACGCGGTGGCGCGCTCCCGGGAGGCCCTCGACGCGGTCGGGCTGGTGGACGTGGCCGGCCTGCCGGCCGGCCTGCTGCCGCACGGCGCCAAGCGCCGGCTGGAGCTCGCCATCCTGCTGGGCGGCGGCTTCGACGTCCTGCTCCTCGACGAGCCCACCTCAGGGCTGTCGGTCGAGCACGTGCCGGCCATGGTCGAGGTCATCCGCTCGCTGCACCGGGAGCAGGGCAGGACCATCCTGATGGTCGAGCACCGCATGGACCTCGTCATCGACCTCAGCGACCGGATCGCGGTCATGCACCAGGGACGCCTGATCGCTGTCGACGCGCCGCATCGCGTGATGGCCGACCCGATCGTCAGAGAGGCCTACCTGGGGCCGGAGAGCGTGTGAGCGACGCGGTCGCCACCCCCGCGCTGCTGGAGGTTGGGGGCCTCCAGGTCCACATCGGCGAATCGCACGTCCTGCAGGGGATCGACTTCTCGGTGCCGGATGGCGGCGTGACCGCGCTGCTCGGCCGCAACGGCGCCGGCAAGACGACGACCATCAGGGCGATCCTCGGCCTGGTCGGACGCGCGGGGAGCGTTCGACTCGGCGGCGAGGAGCTGTCCCGGCTGCCGACGCACGCCATCGTCCGCCTGGGCGTCGGCTACGTCCCCGAGGACAGGGAGGTCTTCGCCGAGCTGACCGTGGCCGAGAACCTGAAGCTGGCCGAGCGTGACCCGAGGCCGCGCTACGAGCTCGTCCACGAGGTCTTCCCGGAGCTGCGTGAGCGCCGCGCCCAGGCCGCCGGCAGCCTGTCGGGGGGTCAGCAGCAGATGCTCGCAATCGCGCGGGCGCTGCTGAACCGCAACCGCATCATCCTGGTCGATGAGCCGACCAAGGGCCTCTCGCCGCTCATGGTGACCCGGGCCGCCGAGGCGCTGCGGCGGGCGGCCGAGGCGACCACCGTGCTGCTGGTGGAGCAGAACCTGCAGGTGGCCCGCGTTCTGGCCCGGGCCGTGGTCGTCCTCGACCAGGGCCAGGTGGTCTACCGGGGCCAGGTGAACGATCTCCTGGCTGACCCCGAGCTGGCCCAGCGCTACCTGGGCGTTGGCAGCCACCGGTGAGCACCATCGTCCTGCTGGTGGCCACCGGCCTCGGTCTCGGGGCGCTCTACTTCCTGATCGCCTCCGGCCTGTCCCTCAGCTACGGGCTGATGCGGGTCCTGAACTTCGCGCACGGCATCTTCCTCACCGTTGGCGCCTACGCCTCCTGGTGGCTGGCGCTGCACCTGCCGGCGGCCGCGCCGTGGCGGTTCGCGGTCGCCCTCGCCGGCTGCCTGGTGGCCGGGGCGCTGGCGGCCGGCCTGGTCGAGGTCGGTCTGATCCGGCCGCTGTACCGGCGCCACATCGAGCAGGTGCTGGTCACGGTGGGCCTGGCCCTGGCCTTCACCGCCCTGGTCCAGGGCAGGTTCGGGCCGGACCCCAAGCCCTATCCCTCGCCTGCCTGGACGCAGGGTGTGACGCGGATCGCCGGGGCGAGCGTCCCCGACAGCCGGCTGCTCGCGATCGCGGTGGCGATCGCCGTCTTCGCCGGCCTGCAGGGATTCCTTCGCTTCAGTCGCTGGGGCCTCGTGGTGCGCG
>DASYBH010000411.1:0-5340 GCA_036500885.1 Candidatus Dormiibacterota bacterium | reverse complement strand
ACCTTAGCAGAGTCGCGACTCCGTGTCAAATGGCGACGGTTGGCCGGCGCGTCCGGCCTCGTCGAGGCGCGTCAGCGCCAGCGCCAGCGACGTCACCGGAGCCCACACCCCGGCTCCCCGCGCGAGCTCCAGCGCACCGGCTAGCCCGGCGAGGTCGACCTCGCCGGAGAGCTCCGACCGCGTCGCCTCGCTCCGGCCCGTGCTCGTGTTCACGATGCTCAGCACCCGCTCACGGTCGAGGCCCTCGGCCCTCGCCACCCGCATGACCTCGATGGCGGCCAGCAGGTTCACGGTCGCCAGCGCGCGGCAGAGCACGTCGACGACCCCGGCTCCGCCGGTATCCACCGCGTACGCGTCCCCCAGGACATCGCTGCGCTGCGTCGGTGGATACCGGCGACTCTCCCCCACCACGCCCGGCCGGACGCCCGCCCGGGCCTCGACCACCGCGTGGAACCGCGTGAAGTCCGCATCCGCGCCCATCGCCCGCGTCGCCTCGCGCCATGCGTCCAGGACGCCCGACAGGAATGGCGCCGGCGCGGAGCGGCCGGCGGCGATGCGCAGCGCGGTCGCCAGGTCCTTGTCCAGCAGCGCCGCCGTGAATCCGGCGCCGTAGGTCCTGGTCAGCACGTCGCGCGGATACTTGACCTCGCTGTTCTGGCTGCGCGCCGGGCCGGCGTTGAACGCCTCGATGACGGCGGCCTCGCGGTGCCCGTGGGCGACCGCCGTCACCAGCAGCTCCGCGGTTCCCATCAGCGATACGGCGGAGAGCGCGTTGTTGAGCGCCTTCGTCGCGTGGCCAGCGCCCAGCGGCCCCGCCCAGCGGACGTTGGACGCGAACGCGGACAGCACGGGCCGGGCGCGCTCGACCAGGGCGGGGTCGCCGCCGACCATGGCCGTCAGCGTGCCGGCGCGCGCCCCGGCCACGCCGCCGCTCAGCGGGCAGTCCAGGAAGTCCACGCCGAGCGGCGCCAGCGCCGACGCCATCCGGCGGGTCGTGGCGGGCAGCGAGCTGGTCAGGTCGATCACGGTGGGCGGCGCCGCCTCGCGCAGACCGGGCAACGACGCCTCGACGGCGACGGCGTCCGGCAGGCACAGGAACGTGATGACGGAGCGGCTCGCGGCCGCGGCCAGGCTGGGCTCGGACTCGCCCGCCGGCAGGGCCGGGTCGTACAGGGCCACCCGATGCCCGGCGGCGCGCAGCCGCCCCGCGATCGCCGATCCCATCCGGCCGACTCCGGCCAGCGCGACCCGCACGTCAGAAGCGTACTCGGGTCCGGCCGCCTCGTCAGGAGGGTCCCCGGGGCGGCGTACCCGTCCGTACCGTCACGCCCTCCAGGCAGTACGATCTCATCTCGGTGGGGGGACGTCCGGAACCGGTTCGCGTCGCCCTGCTCACGTACCGCGGCAATCCCCGGTCCGGCGGGCAGGGTGTGTACGTGCGCCGCTTGAGCAAGGCGCTCGCCCGGCTCGGCCATCAGGTGGAGGTGCTCAGCGGGCCACCCTACCCCGAGGTGGACCCCGGCGTCCGGCTGACGCGCCTGCCGAGCCTCGATCTCTACCGGCCGGAGGCGCCCTTCCGCCCCGTGCGCCGGGTCAGCGCCGCCGTCGACCTGCTGGAGCTGGGCACGATGTGCCTCGGCGGCTTTCCCGAGCCCCTGACGTTCAGCCTGCGGGCCTGGGCCGAGCTCCGGCGCCGCTCGCGTGAGTTCGACGTGGTCCACGACAACCAGTGCCTCGCCTACGGCCTGCTGGGCATCCGCCGCGAGGGACTGCCCGTGCTGGCCACGGTCCATCACCCCATCCAGGTCGATCGCCGGGTGGAGCTCGCCCATGCGACGGGCGGCCGCCGGTGGGCGCTGCGGCGCTGGTACGGGTTCACGCGCATGCAGGGCAGGGTCGCCCGCCGGCTGCCGCTGCTCACGGTCTCCGCCGCCGCCAGGGACGAGATCGTGCGCGAGATGGGGGTCTCCGCCGCCAGCATCGCCGTCGTTCCCAACGGGGTGGACGCGGCCCAGTTCCGTCCGATGCCCGAGCGCCGGCGCACGCCCGGGAGGATCGTCGCCACCGCCAGCGCCGACGTCCCCCTGAAGGGCCTGGACCCCCTGCTGCGCGCGTTCGCCATCCTCCGCGCCCGCCGGCCGGCCGAGCTGGTGGTGATCGGCCGGCCGAGGCCCGACGGCCCAACCCCCAAGCTGCTCGACGAGCTGGGCCTGCACGACTCCGTCCGCTTCGTCAGCGGTATTCCCGACGAGGAGCTGATCGCCATCTACGCCGAGGCCGAGGTCGCCGTGGTCCCCTCCCTGTACGAGGGCTTCTCCCTGCCCGCCGTCGAGGCCATGGCGTGCGGCCTGCCGCTGGTGGCCACCACCGCCGGCGCCCTGCCCGAGGTGGTGGGCGCGGATGGCGACGCGGCGCTGCTGGTCCCTCCCGGCGATCCCTGCGCCCTGGCCGACGCCCTGACGCGCCTGCTGGCCGACGCGGCGCTGCGGCGCGACCTCGGCGAGCGGGGTCGCGCTCGCGTGCTGCGCCGCTTCACCTGGGAGTCCACCGCCATGGCGACCGCGGCCCGCTACCGCGAGGTCATCGCCGGCCGGTGCTGACGATCGACTTCGACCGGCTCGGGCTCCGCCCCGGCGCGCGGCTGCTCGACCTCGGCTCCGGCCCTGGCCGCCACGCGTTCGAGGCCTACCGGCGGGGCGCCCACGTGGTGTGCGCCGACCTGCTCCACGACGACCTGCGCCGGGCCGTGGCCACGCTCACCGCCATGGCGGACGCGGGCGAGGCCCTGAGCGGCGCGACGTTCGGCGCCGCCAGGGCCGACGCGCTGCGGCTGCCCTTTCCCGACGCCAGCTTCGACCACGTCATCGCGGCCGAGGTGCTGGAGCACATCCCGGAGGACCGGACGGCGATGCGGGAGATCGCGCGGGTGCTGCGACCGGGCGGCACGGCCGCCGTCAGCGTGCCCCGCTGGCTCCCGGAGCGGGTGTGCTGGGCGCTGTCCAACCGCTACCACGACCGGCCCGGCGGCCACGTCCGCATCTATCGCGCGCACGAGCTGCGCGGGCGGCTGGCCGGCGCGGGCCTCCGGGTGACCGGCACCGACCACGTCCACGCGCTGCACGCGCCCTACTGGTGGCTGCGCTGCCTGGTCGGGCCCGACGACGACCGGTCGTGGCCGGTGCGCCAGTACCACCGGTTCCTCGTATGGGACATCGTGCACCGGCCGCGCGGCGTCCGCCTGGCCGAGCGCGCCCTCGACCCGGTGATCGGCAAGAGCCTCGTGGTCTACTGTGCCGCCTGACATCCCCGGGGCGCTGACGGCGGCTCAGGCGCTGCAGACGGCCGACGCCATCGCCTCGGTGCAGCTCGCCGACGGCTGCATCCCCTGGGAGGACGGCCGCCACGCGGACCCGTGGAACCACGTCGAGGCGGCCATGGCGCTGGACGTGTGCGGCAGGCACGAGGCGGCGGCCCGAGCCTATCGCTGGCTCGCGGCCCGGCAGCGGGCCGACGGGTCGTGGGCGGCGGGCTACCGCGACGGCCGGGTCGAGGACGCCTTCACGGACGCCAACTTCTGCGCCTATGCCGCGACCGGAATCTGGCACCACTTCCTCGCCAGCGGCGACTGCGACTTCCTGCGCGGCGCGTGGACCACGGTGGAGGCCGCGGTCGAGTGCGTCCTGACGCTGCAGCAGCCGGGCGGCGAGGTCTGGTGGGCGCGCGACGCGCGGGGCCGGCCGTGGCCGAGCGCGCTGGTGACCTCCAGCAGCTCGATCTGCAAGAGCCTGGTGTGCGCGGCCGCGGCGGCGACCGTGCTGGGTCACTCGCGGCGGCAGTGGCGGCGGGCCCGCCGCGCCCTGGTGGCGGCCCTGCGGGAGAGGCCGGACGCCTTCGACGACAAGCGGCGCTTTGCGATGGACTGGTACTACCCGGTGCTGGGCGGGGCGATTCGGGACGCCGCCGCCGACGCCCGGCTCGCCGAACGCTGGGACACGTTCGTGGTCGACGGCCTCGGCGTGCGCTGCGTCGCGGACCGGTCGTGGGTCACGGTGGCCGAGTCCTGCGAGCTGGTGCTGAGCCTGGACGCGATCGGCTGGCGGGCCGAGGCGCGCCGGCTGTTCTCCTGGCTCGCGGCGCTCCGGGCGCCGGACGGCCACTACTGGACGGGCATCACCTTCCCGGACGCCGAGCTCTGGCCGGAGGAGCGACCGACGTGGAGCTCAGCGGCCGTGGTGCTGGCGGCCGATGCCCTCTGCGGAGCGAGCCGCACCGCCGGTCTTTTCAAGCACGCGGAGCGAGCCCACGGCCGCGGTCTCCTGGAACTGCCCGGAGGCCAGCGCTCGCCGGAAGACGTGGAACGGCGCCTGTCCGCCCTGCGACGGCCGCGGGAAGACGTCGTGGATGACGAGGAGGCCGCCAGCGCGTAGGAACGGGCACCAGCCGGTGTAGTCCGCCTGCGCGGCCACCTCGGAGTGCCCGCCGTCGATGAACACCAGGCCCAGCGGCGTGCCCCAGTGGGCGGCCACCGTGGCCGAGTCGCCGACGACCGGGATGACGACCGACTCCAGACCCGTGGCGGCCAGCGCCCTGCGGAACGTGGGCAGCGTGTCGATCCGGCCGTCGGGCCCGAGCAGCCGCGGGTCGAAGTACTCCTGCCCGGGCTGCTGCTCCTCGGAGCCGCGGTGGTGGTCGACCGAGAAGAGCACGGTGCCGCTGGCCCGTGCGGCCGCGCCCAGGTAGATGGCCGACTGGCCGCAGTAGGAGCCGATCTCCAGCAGAGGCCCCAGCCGGCCGGCACGCAGGCCCGCGTCGTGGAGCGCCAGGCCCTCCGATTCCGGCATGAAGCCGATCGCCGCCCGGGCGGCCCGGCGCAGGTGCTCGTCCATCACCTCACGGCGTCAGGGTGTGCGGGGAGGGTGTGGTCGCTCCGCACGGTGCCGGCGACGAAGACCCTGCAGTCCGGGAGCGTGGCGCCCGCCGTCCCGCAGGCCGGGCTCCGCCCGTACCTGGTCAGGCTGGGCGCGTTGGCGGCGTGGCCGAGCAGGGCCGCGCCGACCAGGCGGGCCGAGACCGCCACGAGCAGCAGGCCGTGGCGGGCGCCGGGACTGCCCGCCACGCGCGCGAACACCCATGCCGTTCGGCCGACTCCGGATGGCCGCGGGTCGGGAAGCATGGGCTCCACGGCCAGCTCGCTTCCCATGACGAACTGATTGTCCGCCATTCGGGGGCTCGGCCGGTCAGCGCGCTGCCCGGTCGCACTCCCCCCTCCCCCGTTGGGGGTCAGGGGGGCAGGTCGTCTTCCTTTTTCGCGACCGACGCCACGGCCCGGCCCGCCGTCCG
>DASYBH010000410.1:0-4084 GCA_036500885.1 Candidatus Dormiibacterota bacterium | reverse complement strand
CGGTTCGAAGGTGGCCGGCTCACCACCGCCCCGGCGCTGGGAGCGGCGTTCGGCATCACCTGGACGCCGTGCATCGGACCGGTGCTGGGGGCGATCCTCACGCTGGCCGGCGCCACCGCCAGCCTCGGCCAGGGCGTGGCGCTGCTGGCCGCGTACAGCCTCGGTCTGGCCGTGCCGTTCGTACTGCTGAGCCTGTCCGTGACGCACGTCCGCGCGGCGCTGCGCCGCGTCCGCCGCGGGACGGCGCTGCTGCAGAGCGCGTCCGCGGTCCTGCTGGTGGTGATGGGTGCGCTGCTGGTGACCGATCGCTGGCTGCCGCTCATCGCGCCGGTGCTGTCCTGGTACGCCGGGGCGCGCTGGCCGCCGGTCTGATCCAACCCCCGTCCTGGAACGTTCGGTCGAGGCGAGCGGCTATGCTGCTGGGCGTGCCAACGGTTGAGGAGATCAGGGCGCTCCAGGGAGTGGACGTCGCGCTGCGCCTGGCGCCCGGTGCCGGCGGCCATGCGCTGGAGGGCCGCGTCGTCGGAACGCTGGACGCGGCCGACGGGATGGTCGTGTTCATCGAACCGGCCGGCCAGCCCGGCGGCCGGCTGAGCTACAACTACCAGCACATCGCCACGATCGAGCGCCGCTGAGAGAGACGTTCGCCCCGTGCCGGTGTCATGGGCCGGCCTGTCCTGGTGCCGGAACCGCTATCGCCCACGCCGGCGGCGGTGCGCGCGCAGTTGAATCTACCGGGTCGCGGATCGGCGAGGTGTGGCAGGTCGCGAATGCCCCCAGCCCGTGACGAAGTGTGACTAGAAAGGAAGACGACTTGCCCCCCTGACCCCCCGGCGGATGAGGGGGGAGGAGGAGATCATGACACTGCACGGCCACGACGTCTCGACCTTCCAGCGCGTCGACCATGACCAGCTCGTGGCGGACTTCCTGCTGATCCGCGACGTGTACTCCACCACGTTGGTGGACGACCAGTTCGCGTTCAACCTGGCTGAGGCGCGGCGCACGGGCCGGCTCCGCGGCTCGTACAGCTTCGCCGAGCCGGCGTTCGACACGCCGGCCCAGGCGCTCGAGTTCACCCTGAGGGCGCACGACGCCTACCAGCCGGGCGAGCTCCAGTTCCTGGACCAGGAGCGCGACATCGGCCCGGCGGTCGTGGACTGGACGCTCGCCTGGTTGAGCGGTTTCGAGCAGGCGCAGGGGTTCAAGCCGCTGGTCTACATGAACCGCTCGCTGCTGCACCGCTACGACTGGTCGCGAGTCATCGCCGGCAACTTCGGACTCTGGCTGGCGGTCGGCGACGGGCAGCCTGACGACTTCTCGGGGAACCCGGACCTGGCCGGCTGGCCGGTCCTGGCGTTCAAGCAGTACCTGCTGGACTCGCCCGTGGTGCCCGGAGTGACCGGCGGAGGCCTCGACTACGACAGCTTCAACGGCGACGCCGCGGACTTCGTGCGATACGGCGCTCCTGGCGCGGTGCCGGTGCCGGTCCCTCAGCCGCCGCCTCCCCCACCGCCACCGCCGGTCGGCTTCGACTACACGGTGCAGCCGGGCGACACGCTGTCCGGCATCGCCGCACGGTGCGGGATCACCTGGCAGGACCTGTGGAACTTCTCCGACAACCGGGCCCGCATCGCCAACCCCGACCTCATCGGCGTCGGGCAGGTGATCCGCACGCCGGTCAACCTGGGCAGCCAGCCGGCTCCGACCCCGCAGCCCGGCGCCTGCGACTACACGGTGCAGCCGGGGGACTCCCTGTCAGTGATCGCCGCCGCCCGCGGGCTGTCGTGGCCGGACCTGTGGAACTTCGCGGACAACCGCGCTCGCATCCCCAACCCGGACCTCATCTACCCGGGCCAGGTCATCCGAGTGCCGTGCTGATCAGCCCGGTGGTGCGCTGACGGGCGGGCATCCATACCACCGCAGGACGGGCCTCCGCCGGCCTCGTCCACACGGGAGGGCCGAGTGTGCGGCCCTCCCGTCCGCGAGCGCCCGGGCTCGGTCCTAAAGCTGGCGGTGGGCGGCGTCGGCCGCCTGCGCCAGGCCCAGGACCGTGTCCAGGAACTCCTGCGACTGGCCCTGGAACAGCCTGTCCGCCTTCAGCGCCATGAACGACGCCACCGCGCCCGCGTTCTGGACGCTGCTCGGCCGGATGACCGAGCAGAGGGGAAGGACCTCGTTGAGGAACTCGCACGGCTCGGGCAGGATCTTGTTCGTCTGCCGGAGCTCTCCGCCCGGGTTGTTGAAATCAGGGAACGTCAGGCCGGTCTCGGGGTCCGTCACGCCCGCCAGCGGCTGCGAGATGGTGGCGCCCACCTTGTCGTGCCAGAGCGAGAAGTGATCGACCTCGACGCCGCCGATGCTCACCACGATCCGCAGGACCTCCAGGCTGGTCACCTTCTGGCTCATCGTCGTGTAGAGGCTGGAACCGCCCTGCTCGATCATCGCGAAGTGAAATGCCGCGGTGTTGGCGATCGCCTGCATGCGGCGCGCCGCTCGGGTCAGCGGAGGGACGGGCTGCGCGGTGTTCGGCGGCGTGTCTACGTCGTTCAGCGGGATGGCCGGCTCGTTCCTGATGGTGATCGCCTGCGCGAACGTGTCACCGAGATCGGGGTTCTCGTCACTGCGGTAGCGGGTGTACCAGCTCGTGTCGACGTCGAGCGCGAGGAGATTCGTGAGCCTGCCGATCTGCCTGGCGCCCGTGGCCCGGCTGCTGGGCAGCGTGCGGAACCGGTCCAGGTTGACCACCGGCGCGCCGTGCGCGCTCAGGTACGCGTTCAGGAACGCGGCATGGCTCAGCTCGTCATCCGTGTTGTCGGTGATGTACTGCGGCATGTCGCCGTCGATGTTCTGGAGCGCGGCGATGTAGGAGGGATTGCCGCCGGCGGCCCCACCCAGCTCGCTGTACTGCGTCCACAGGTCGCTCTCGAGGATCTCGGCCGCGGCCAGGAACCGCAGGACCGCCACGTCACCGCTGCTGAGCGTGCCCTGGCCGGCGCCCGCCGCGGTCGCCGTCATCGAGCCGACCGGCACGACCGCGGCACCCGCCACTCCCACCGCGCCGAGGCCCTTCAGGAACGAACGCCGCCTGACGACTCGATCCCACCGCGTCTGGACCTCCGCGACGGTTGACGCGAAGTATTCGTTCTTCATTGTTCCGACTCCCGAGCCATGCTTGCCTGCGGCCGCGTCGCGAACCAGTCGCGCTCCGCGATTCCTCGCCTCCCCCCCTCGTCTGGCGGGGGTCAGGGGGGCAGGTCGTCTTACTTGAATGACTGTACCTGGCGGGGTCTCCCATCCCCGTGCCGCGAGTTCGGCGCGCGTTCGGCGGACGGGGACCGCGCGGCCAACGACGGCGTACCCTTGCGCTCGACATGCAGCCCGGCAGCCGCACCTATCCGCCCGCTCCCCGGGGCGACGTAGTGGACGAGCTCCACGGGCGTCGCATCCCCGACCCCTACCGCTGGCTCGAGGACCCCTCGTCGCCTGAGACCGCGGCCTGGTCCGAGGCGGAGGACCGCCTGTGCCGCGGGGTCCTGGACAACCTGCCGGGCCGCGACCAGCTCCAGCGGCGCTACCGCGAGCTGTTCTCGATCGGCTACGTCTCGGGACCGCACTGGCTCGGCGACCCGGAGCGCTACTTCTTCATGCGACGCCTGGAGGGCGAGGAGCACGCCAAGCTGCTCGTGCACGAGCCCGACGGCGAGGAGCGCGTGGTCATCGACCCGCTGGCCATCGACCCGTCGGGAAAGACGACCCTCGACTCATACTCGCCGTCCTGGGAGACGGATCTGCTCGCGTACCAGATCTCGAAGGGCGGCGACGAGGAGTCTCTGCTCTTCGTGATCGAGGTCGCCACCGGCCGCCAGGTCGACGGACCGATCGATCGCTGCCGGTACTCCGCCGTCAGCTGGCTGCCGGGCGGCGACGCCTTCTATTACACGCGGCGCATCCATCCCGACAGCGCCCCGAAGGGCGAGGAGCAGCTGCACCGGCGCGTGTACCTGCACCGCCTCGGGTCCGATCCCGAGCGGGACGAGGAGATCTTCGGCGACCGCCACGGAAGCGGCTGGTACTTCGGCGTCTC
>DASYBH010000409.1:0-3100 GCA_036500885.1 Candidatus Dormiibacterota bacterium | reverse complement strand
CCACCCACACGTCCCCGTTCGGTGTGTGCACGAGCTTCTTGTCGCCGCCCGCCTTCTGGAATGCGCGGCCCACCTCGCCGACCCACTGGTCGAGCGCGCCCTGGCGGTGGGTGTACGCGATGCTCTGCACGCCGAGGTCCGGGACGTACGGCATCACTGTCTGGTCGGTGGCCGAGTGGGCGAGCCGGTTCAGTGCGCCGTCCAGCGCCTTGGCCTGTCCCAGCAGCCCGGGCTCTGCCACGTTCTTTCCGTACTGCTCGTAGGCCAACAGCTTGTCCGGATCAGCGCTGACGGTCTCGCCCATGTGGGCCCTGTCCTCCTCGGTCTCGGTTTGGTATGCGGGCGCCGGCCGCGGCCGGCATCCTGCACATGATGGCGATCCCCGGACTGATGATTCAAGGACAGACGACGGACAAAGCCGCACAGGACGCCCCGGTCTTTGTCCGTCGTCTGTCCTTGAAACCGCGGCGGTCCAGGGGGTATCAATGACGCTGTCACGGCGGCGGACCCGTAGAACGCCGGCGAATCCGATCAGGAGAGGTGCAGAAGCAAGATGTCAGGAAGAGTCCTCACGACTCCCGATGCGGCAAACGCCGCCAACCAGATGGGGTCGATCCTCAACTCCGGGCTGGTCGGCGAGATCCAGAAGCTGGACTCGCAGGGCAAGGTCCTGTCCGAGCCGAACGTGTGGGACGGCCCGCACGCGCAGACCTTCCGTGGCCAGTGGCCGCAGATCAACAGCACGCTGAACCGGCTGCTCGGGCAGCTCCAGCAGCTCCAGGTGGCGGTGAAGAACGTGAACGCCGACATCGCGCAGGCTGGAGGCGGCCACCAGTAACAAGAAAGACGATCTGCCCCCCCTGACCCCCCGGCAGATGAGGGGGGGAGGTGGGGTAGGGCGGCCGCTGGGTGACCGGCCTCGCTGGGCCGGTCATCCAGTCTCGGCCGGCGTGCCGCGACGGCGCGTCGCTATCCTCCTCACCCGTGCCGGAGCCCAGGCTCGAACTCGCCCCGCTCGACATCTCCCGCCAGCTCGACGACGAGCTGCTGCTGCGCACCGTGGGTGGGGCGGTGCCGGTGCTCACCGGCGAGCTGGCTCGACTCCGGTGCCGGCCGCACCTGCTGGAGCGGGGCGCCTCCACGATCCGGCTCCGGTACCGCGGGCCGCTCGGCCCGCTGGCGCAGGTCCGCCTCTACGACGTCTGCGCCGTCGTGCTGGCGCCGATCGAGCCACAGACCATGCCAGATCCGGAGAGGGTGCTGGCGCGGCTCCGCGAATCGCTCGACCACGGGCTGCTCGCCGCGCTGGTCGCCGCCGGCCCGGTGAGGTTTCGCGTGAGCCCGCTCCGGTTCGGACGGTGGGAGATTCGGAACCTCCTGACGCGCGAGCTCGGCTGGATCAACGATCCCGGCCGCTGGGACGTGAACCTCGAGGTGATGGGGCCGCACCTGGCCGCGCAGGTCGGCCCGATGCACTGGAGCCGGCGGTTCGCCAAGCTGGCTCGGGTGCCGGCCTCGACCAATCCGGTCGTCGCGGCCCTGATGACCCGGCTGCTGGCGCCGGAGGACGTCGCGGTGGTGTGCGACCCGTGCTGCGGGGCCGGCACGCTGCTGGTCGAATCGCTTGCCGTCGCGCCCGGGACGGCCGTCGTGGGCGCTGACGTCAGCCGGCCGGCGCTGGTGGCCGCACGGCGCAACCTGGAGCCCGCCGGCGGCGGCTGGGTCCTGTGCCGGGCGGACGCGCGCCACCTCCCGCTGGGAGAGCGATCCGTGCCCCGGCTCGTGTGCAACCTCCCCTTCGGAAAGCGGGTCGGCTCGCACCGCCAGAACCTGGCGTTCTACCCGGCCTTCCTGGCGGAGGTCGACCGCGTGCTCGACCGGGGCGGCCGCGCGGTCGTGCTGACAGAGGAGAAGCGGCTGCTCCGGCAGTCCGTGGCCGGAACCAGGAACCTGCGCATCGAGGACGAGCTCACCGTGGAGACCGGCGGTCTTCACCCCAGCCTGTTCGTGCTGAGCGGCGGCCGCTAGGAGCCTGGGCCAGTAAGCCGACGGATCGCCGGCTCAAAGATGCTTGGTGAGACGCCAGTGGTTGGTGCGGCCGTGGCGCTCGTAGGCCACCTGGTCCACCGCGGCCTCCGTCAGGGCCAGGCCGCGGCCGCGCTCGCTCAGCTCGTCGATGACGGCGGCCGGGCCGGGCTTCCCGGTCCAGCCCGCGCCGGAGTCCGTGAACTCGGCGATGACGCTGGACGCGGCCATGCGCAGCCGGATGGTGATGGACGGCGGGCTCGCGTGCTCGACGATGTTGGCGGCGATCTCGGCGACCGCGATCTCGAACCGCAGTCGCCACTGCTCGTCCGGTGGGTCCTGGAGCAGGCTCCAGAACCTCGCCAGCGTGCTGTGCACCGCCTCCAGGTGATCGCGGGACAGCTCATGCTCCTCGACGTGGTCCGCGGGCCGCTCAGCAGCCCCCGAGGGTCTCATTGGGGGCGACGGGCACCGTTCGAAGCGGTCGGCTGGCGCTCAGACTCGCGCGACAGGTCGATCCGCATGTGTCCTCGTGCTCCGCATCCAGGGGTCTCCGCAGCCAGATCCTCGCCCATAGTAGAGAGAGGCACGCCGTGAGAACGCAAGCCACGATCGGGCATCGCACAGGAGGCCTGGCGTCGTCTCCCCGACGGCTCCAGGTTCGCGGCGCACCCCGGCGGCGGCGGGAGTATTTTTCGAGCAGGATGGAGCCGCGGTCGACGCTGGAGAAGGCGGTCGGGCGGCGCCGTGCGCCGGGGGCGGCCGCCCACGCCACGGGTCGGATCTCGCCAGGCTCGGGATAGTCCGATGATCGAGCTGGCGAGCCGCCTCCCGTCCCGGCTCACCCCCGGTCAGACCATCGTGGTCGCGATCCTGGCCGCGGCGGTCCTCGTGGCCCTGGCCGCGAGGAGCCTGCTCGAGGCAGCGTTCATCGGGGTGATCGTGCTGATCCTCCGGCTCACGGGCCACCGCCCTCCCCGCCGGAGCTCGTTCAGCATCGTGCTGGACGAGTTCGAGGCGCATCTGCGCCGAGACGACCGCGACAAGGATTGAACCGGCGGGGCCGGCCGATCGG
>DASYBH010000408.1:0-5374 GCA_036500885.1 Candidatus Dormiibacterota bacterium | reverse complement strand
CTCCTCCTGCCACGGGAAGGAGGGGTGCGCCATGATGATCGGCATTTCCGGGAAGTCGACGGCCAGGTCGTCCAGCGGCATGGGGTTGCCGTACTTCAGACGGATGCCGCCGCCGCCGGGGGCGCCCTGGCCCACCGCCGTCTGGCCGGTGTGGAACAGCGCCGGCAGCCGGTGGGCGTTCAGCACCTCGTACAGCTCGTAGAAATGGCGGTCGTTCGGCCAGAAAGCCTGCACCGGCGGGTGGAACTTGAAGCCGCGGGCGCCGGCCTGGATCAGCCGCTCCGCCTCCAGCGCCCCGGCGTGGCCCCGCCACGGGTCGACCATCACGAACGGGATCAGCACGTCGCTGTTGCGGCAGGCGGCCTCCAGCAGCTCGTCGTTGTCGACGGCGCCGGGCCGGAAGCCGCCCGTCGCCTGGGGATCGACGCCCCAGATGACGGCCGCGATCCTGCGATCGCGGTAGTACGCCGCGGTCTCGTCCGGCGTCTGCTGCCCGGCGCCGATCCGCTTCTGGATGCCGCGGACGCCGGCCGGCTCCGGGCCCTCGCCGGACTCGGGCCGCGGCGTCCGGGCCGAGATGCCCGCGTGGACGTGCACGTCGATCGCGTGCAGCTGGTCGAGCTCGATCCTGGACTCCCAGGCCATCAGCGCGCCTCCTCATGTTCAGTGCCTCCCGGCGAGGTAGAGACCCCCGGCACAGTGAGGACTATCGTCACACCCGGCGCCAGGGCGCGTCACGACCGGCCCGGCCCGCGAGCCCGGCGCCGGCAGGATCTGCTGCACCAGCGGGCGCCGACCATCCCGACGTACTGGCTGGTCAATCCGATCGCCTGCACCAAATTGGCTGACGGTGGATGCCGCCGGACTCCGTGAAGATGTGCGGCGTGGACACGACGCATGATTCGCGAGTGCGGGCGATCGAGGCCAACACCGCCGAGTTCCTCGTCGCGATGGGACGTGCGGGAGACGGGGAGGAGCGGGACGACGAGCGTGTCCGCTGGGTGATCGGCGGCTCGCCCATCGACTACCACAACTGCGTCGTGCGCGCCGGCCTGACCCCCGAGACCGCCGACGAGGCGATCGGTGCGTCGGTCGCGCGGCTGCGAGCGCACCGGGTGCCCGGCACCTGGCACGTCGGCCCGTCGATGCGGCCCGCGGACCTCGGCGAGCGTCTGGTGCGGCATGGCTTCGCCAACGCGGGCGACGAGATCGGCATGGCGGTGGACCTGGGCGCGCTGCCGGACCGGGTTGCCGCTCCGGCCGGGCTGACCGTGCGCAGGGTGGGCGACGGCGAGACGCTGGCCGCCTGGACCCGCACGCTGGCGGCCGGGTTCGGCGAGGGCGAGCGCGAGGCCGCGTGGGTCGGGGCCACCTTTGCGCGGATCGGGCTCGGCGACGACGTTCCGTGGCGCCACTATCTCGGCCTCCTGGACGGCGCGCCGGTCGCCACCTCGTCGCTGTTCCTGGGCGCGGGGGTTGCCGGGCTCTACTTCGTGTTCACCGTCGCGACGGCTCGGCGGCGCGGGATCGGCGCTGCGCTGAGCCTGGCTCCGCTCCGGGAGGCGCGGGCGATGGGCCTCCGGCTCGGGGTGCTGGGCGCGTCGGCGATGGGCTTCCCGGTCTATCGCCGGCTCGGGTTCCGCGAGCACTGCCGGATCCACATCTACGAGTGGCGGCCACCCGCCTGACGGGCCGCTATTAGTGGTGTCACCCGGCCGGGTAGTACCTCTCACCATCCCGGTCAGCCGTCACTCTGGAGGAGCTCAGGGAGTGATGATCGACAGCCCGCGTACCCGCGCTCTGGCGCTGGTCGCCGGACTTGGCCTGCTGACGATGGCGTGCGCGAACTCGACAGTTTCGACGGCCGCCGCGCATCCGCCATCCGCGACCCCGACCGCAACCGCGACGCCGATCCCGACGCCGACACCCACGCCCACACCGGACCCGCCAACACCGACTCCGACCCCGACCCCGACGCCGCCCCCGCCCGAGGCCGCGCCGCCGCCGCCACCTCCACCGCAGATGACGCCCACGCCCCGGCGGATCACCCCGCCGCCATTCCTCAACGATGGGGACGCCGACAATCGCGGCGGGCCCAACGACGGTGACGGAAACCGCTGAACCCGGTCACCGCGCCGGCGCGCCGGCCGGTCGCCGTCCGGGGTCGTCTCGGCGCCGCCGGCTGACGCCGGCGGCGCTGGCGACCGCCGGCGTCCTGCTCGTGTGCGCGTGCGGTGATGCTGGTGGCCGTCCGGCCGCGACGGCCGCGCCGGTCGCGCCCGTCCCGTCCCCGACGTTCGGGCCGGCTTCGCCGGAGGCCCTGGCGGCCGTGAGGCAGGCGGTGGCGGCCACGCTCTCCGGCACCGCCACCGTGTCCGTCACACTGACGGGATCAACCCTGTTCGACCGAAAGTCGTCGAGGGCCGCCGCCAGCGGCTCGTTCGATTTCCGCGCCATGCGAGGCGCGATCTCGCTCACGCCCAACGGCTCCAGGGTGACGGAGCCGGTCGTCTTCACCCCGTCCGCCGTCTACATCCGTCCGCCGTCAGGCGGCGAGCTGCTGCCCAAGGGGAAGTCATGGATCGTGGACAGCTTCGCGGACACGCCGGCGGTCACCGCCAACTTCCCGCAGTTCGTCGCGCAGGTCGAGAGCATCAACCCCGGCCTGATCGCCAGCGAGCTGGCGTGGGGCGCCACCGCGGCCGCCGCCGGAGCGAGTCAGGGCGCGACCGCGTACGACGTGACGGTCGACCTGCACCAGGCGCTGGCCAACGCCGCCGGGGAGGCGAGGACCCCGTTCGCCGAGGTGATCGTGACCGAGGCCACCGTGGCGCCGGCCATCCACATCCGGGCGTGGGTCGCGGGGAGCGGCAGGCTCAGCCGGATGGAGCTGCGCCCGCCCAGCACCGGACTGGGCACGGTCACCGTGGCGTTGGGCGGCCCCGCCGGCGCGGTGCACGCCGACCCGCCGCCCGCGGTCCAGACCGTCGAGCTCGCGGCGCTGGCGCCGTCCGGCGAGCGTGAGAACAAGAACGGCGGCGACTCGGATGGCGGATAGCGACGCCTCGACGCCGGTCGTGCAGGTCGAGGGGCTCGTCAAGAGGATCGGTCGCGTCAGGGCGGTCGACGGCCTCGACCTCGTGGTGCGCCGGGGCCAGGTGATGGGCCTGGCTGGCCCGAACGGCTCCGGCAAGTCCGTGACCCTGAAGGTGCTGCTCGGGCTCGTGCGGCCCACGGCGGGGCAGGTGCGCCTGTTCGGCGAGCCGGTCCGGCCGGGCGCCCCCGTGCTCGCGCGCGTCGGGGCGCTCATCGACGGGCCCGGGTTCGTTCCCCACCTGTCGGGCCTCGACAACCTCCGTCTCGCGCAGCGGCTGGCGCGCCGGTCACGCGCCGCAGCGCGTGCCGAGCTCGCGGAGGTGGTGGAGGTCGCGGGCCTGGGCCGCGCCATCCGCCGCGCGTACTCCACGTACTCCCACGGCATGCGCTACCGGCTCGGCCTGGCCCAGGCGCTGCTCGGCCGGCCCGACCTCCTGCTGCTCGACGAGCCCACGACCGGGCTCGATCCGGCGCACATCCTCGAGGTGCGCGAGGTCATCGCGGCGGCAGCCAGGCGCGGCGCCACCGTCCTGCTCTCCAGCCACCTCCTCTCCGAGGTCGAGCACGTCTGCACGCACGCCGCCGTGATGCAGGAGGGGAGGCTGGTCACTTCGGGGCCGGTCGGCGAGCTGGTGGGCCCGGCCGGGACCGTTCACCTCGCGGTGGACGACCCGATGGGCGCCGCGCGGGTGCTGCGCGCCGTGCCGGGAGTCCGTGGCATCTCGGTCGAGGACGGCGCGGTGCGGGCCGCCGGCGACGACCTCCGTCCCCTGGCGCTGTTCGGGGCGCTGGCCACGGCGGGGGTGCGCGTCCTGGCGTTCAGGGAGGGCAGGTCCCTGGAGGACGCCTACCTCGCCCTGGTCAAAGGAAGACGACTTGCCCCCCCTGACCCCCCGGCAGATGAGGGGGGGAGTAGAGGCTCGCCCGACGTGTGCGGCAGGCCGCCCGAGCCGTGATCCGGATCGAGCTGGCCAAGCAGCTCAGCCGGCCCCGGACGTACCTCACGCTCGGGGCGCTTGCCGGCTTCGCGCTCGCGCTCACCGTGGCGCTGGGGGCGACGGGGCCGGGGCAGGTCGAGCATGTCGGCGACATCCCGCTGCTCCTGGTGCCGAGCACCTCGGCCCTCACGATCCCCGTGATCGCGCTGTCCAGCACGATGAAGTTCTTCCTGCCCCTGGCCGTCTCCGTCTTCGCCGGCGAGGCCGTGGCCGGCGAGGCGCGGTGGGGCAGCCTGCGGTACATGCTCGGCCGCGGGGTGTCGCGCTCCCGGCTGCTGGCCGCCAAGGGAGCGGTGGCCGCGCTGCTCTCGGTGGCCGCGGTGGCGCTGGTCCCGATCGCGGCGGTGGCCGGAGGCATCGTCCCGTTCGGGTGGCACCCGCTGGTCGCCGTGGACGGTAGCGCCTCCAGCCCGCTGCAGCAGGCGGCCGCGACCTTCCAGCCGGGAGAGGCGCTCGCGCGTCTCGGGCTGGCGGCCGTCTACGTCGGCGCCGGGATGACGAGCATCTTCGCGTTCGCGTTCTTCCTCTCGACCGTGACGACCAGGCCGCTGGTGGCGGTGGCCGGTGGGGTCGGGCTGACCATCCTGTCGCGGGTCCTCAACGCGGACTACCTGCCCGGCGTGGCGGTGCTCAGCCCACTCATGCCCAACAACGACGTCGACCTGTGGCAGCACCTGTTCCAGCAGCCGGTCCAGACGGACGGGATGCTGCACTTCCTGGTGCTGCAGGCGGCCTACGTCGCGGTGTTCCTCGGTCTGGCCTGGTGGTGGTTCGGACGCAGGGATGTGCTGGCGTGATCGCGGTCGAGCTCGTGAAGCAGACCCGCCGGGCGAGACCGTGGGTGACGCTGGGCGTGATGGCGGCGGTGCCGGTGGTGCTGGCGGCGGTCATCGGGCTGACGAGGCCGTCGATTCCCGAGCGGGTGGGGGACTGGGGCTCGGTGGTGACCGACTCGTCGGGGTTGACGGTCCCACTGATCGCGCTCAGCGCCATGCAGCTGTTCCTCCTCCCGCTCGGAGTGGCGGTGTTCGCCGGCGAATCCGTGGCCGGAGACGCGAGCTGGGGGAGCCTGCGCTACCTCCTGGCCCGGCCGGTGTCTCGGTCGCGGGTGCTGGCGTCGAAGGCGTCGGTCGCGGCGGCGTTCTCCGCGGGCGCGGTCGTCGCGGCGGCGGCCTCCTCCGTGGCCGCGGGCGTCGTGGCGTTCGGCTGGCGCCCGCTGACGGTGCTCGACCTCCAGCACACGACGCCGTTCGACGTCGCCGCGGCCACGTTCGCGCCAC
>DASYBH010000407.1:0-2086 GCA_036500885.1 Candidatus Dormiibacterota bacterium | reverse complement strand
GAGCCAGTCGGTCGCCGGCCAGCCCGTCGCGGTGCCCGAGCCGATGCCCCCGCACCACGGCTTGCCCTTGCCCGAGCTGGCGATGGTGCCGCTGAGGGTCATCAGGTCGGCCCACGTGGTCGGCACCTGGTACCCCGCCTGAGCGAAGGCCTTCGGCGAATACCACACGAGGGACTTCATGTTCGCGCTCATCGGCGCGGCGTAGAAGGTGCCGTTGACCGAGCCGTAGTTCTTCCAGACCTTGGTCCAGTACTTGTCCTCGTTGGCCGCCGTCTGGGCCGCCGGCTTGGCCACCTTGCCGGTCTTGACCATCTGCTGCAGCAGTCCGGGCTGCGGGACGATCGCGAAATCCGGGGCGTTGCCGCCGCTCACTCGCACCGGCAGCTGGGACTCGAAGTCGTTGGAACCCTCGTACGAGACCTTGATCCCGGTGCACTGGCTGAAGTCGGCCCACGACCTCTGCAGGGAGTCCGACTCCGGGCTGATGATCGATGCGAACATCGTCACGGTCGTGCCGGCGTGGCCGGCGTACGCCTGGTACTTGGAGCAGGCGCCGGTCAGCGTGGTGGTCGACTGGCCTCCGCCGCCCGGGCTGTTCCCGCAGGCGGCGAGGGCGGTCACCGCAACGATTGCCGGCGCCAGCCAGGCAATCGTCCTGTGACGAGGCTGTGCACTCATGCTTCATCCTCCAACAACAGGTTCGCCAGGTGCATCCCAGGTCCTCCTTGGGTGGGGCCGGAGGGTCGAAACCCGCGCCGGCCACAGCTTGCCAGGCGAATCTGGCGCTGTCAACGGTGCCGCGCTACCGGGTCGTGGCCTCTCTCGTCCTTCCGATCGGGTCGTCCAGGCAGCGCCGCCACCGTGGAAGCGCTCCCAATCCGTCGGACTAGGATACTGCGGGATTCGCTCGGAGAGAGCGCCGCGACGAGACGTCCCGTCAGGTCTGCGGTCGGGCTGCCTTGCCGGTGCCCTCGTCGATCGCCCGGTTGGCCAGCGCATCGGCGCCCCGGTTCCGCTCCCTGGGCACGTGGCTGACGGTGACCCGGGGAAAGGTCTTCAGCAGGGTCACCACCTGGCGATGGAGCGGCTGCAGGTCGGCGTTGCGGACCTTGTACCGCCCGGACACCTGCTCGACGACGAGCTGGGAGTCGAGGAAGACCTCCAGCCGCTCGGGCCGCAGCTCCGCCGCCTTGCGCAGGCCGTCGATCAGGGCCAGGTACTCCGCCTTGTTGTTGGTGGCCGTGCCGACGTACCGGCAGCCGCCCCAGAGGCGCAGACCCTGGTCGTCCTCGATGACCATGCCTAGCCCGGCCGGGCCGGGATTGCCGCGGGCGGCGCCGTCCGTGAACAGCCGCAGGGCCTTCACGCCACCACCAGGAGGCGGCCGCAGTTCTCGCACGGCACGAGCGCCGCCCGGCGCAGCGCCTGCATGCCGCTCGACGTCACCGCGACCCGGCAGGTCTGGCACTGGCCGCCAGCGGCCTGGGCGATCGGGTCCGCGTGCCGGCTCCGCAGGCGCCGGTAGGCCTCCTGCCACTGAGGCGGGAGCTGCTCCCAGGTGGCGTCGCGGTCTGCCTCGACGTCGCGCAGCTCACCCTCCAGCCGCTCCATCCGGCTGACGAGGTCCGGCGTGGCGGCCGCCGTCCGCTCGCGTGCGGCGGCCAGATCGCGGCCCAGGCGCGCGATCTCCGCTTCGAGCGTCTCCTACTGCTCCATCAGCTCCAGCGTGGCGTCGTCCTCCCCACGGAGCGCGGACCTCAGGTGCTCGACCTCCTCGTTGAGCTTCATCAGCTCCGTCGGGTTCCGCACCCGGCCGCTCATCAGATCCCGTTCGCGGCCGCGCAGCCGCGAGCGGCGGCCCTCGGCCTCCCGCTCGCGCTCGCGCAGACGGAGCTCGACGCCCCGGCGATCGGCCTGCGTTTCGGTGACCTGGCCTTCCAGGGCCTCGGCCACCGGGTCGGCGGCGAGCTGGGCTCGGAGGCGCTCGATCTGCCCGCGGAGGAGCGTGGCCCGCTGGTCCAGACGCTGATGTTGGAGGGCGAGTTCAGGAGCGTTCATGCGGGGTGACCAGCAGGACTGTATACGA
>DASYBH010000406.1:0-3790 GCA_036500885.1 Candidatus Dormiibacterota bacterium | reverse complement strand
GCCGTGCAGCAGGGCGCCGAGCCGATCCTCGTCGTCGGTGACCGGCTGCGTCTGACCACCATCGTGTCCAACCTGATCGAGAACGCCATCAAGTACTCGCCGGAGGGGGGCCCGATCCGCTGCAGCGTCGGCACCGAGCGGTCGGCCGCGGTGGTGCGCGTGCTCGACCGTGGGATCGGCATCGCCGCGTCGGACCTGCCGCTGCTGTTCACGCGATTCGGCCGCGCCGTCCCCGGCGAGAACAGCGACATCCCCGGGACCGGGCTGGGTCTCTACCTGTGCCGGGAGCTGGCGCTGCTGCACGGCGGCGACATCGCCGTCGAGTCGCAGCCCGGTGTGGGGAGCGCGTTCGACCTGGTGCTGCCCCGCCACGCGCCCCGGCACGAGTCGGCCGCCTGGCGGGACCGCGCCGGATACGACGTCACGCGCTTCGGGCTGAGCGACATGATCGCGTGCGGCGCCGAGCTGCGCCGGCTGGGCGCCGAAGCGGCCAGCTTCGACCTGGCGGCGGGCCGCATCGTGCGCCACCTGTACGACCATCTGCGGCAGGACGACCGGCCGGACGCGGAGCGGGCGGCCCCGCTGGTGCGCTTGTTCCGGGCGCTGCCGTACGCGCGCATGGACCGTGAGCACCAGGAGCTGGCTCGCGCCGCGCTCGGCACGCTGGAGCCGGACCCGACGACGCTCAGCCTGTGCCTGGTCGCCAGCGCCGGCGAATGCGCGGAGTGGAACGACGTGCGCAGCTCCACGCGACACCGCGTCATGCCGCTGCCGACGGGTGGCCGCCTGACGCCGATGATGAGCCGCCTGGTCCTGGACCTGGGCCTGGACCCCCGCCGCGTCCGCGATCCGGAGCTGTTCGTGGACCTGGTGGAGCGGACCTGCAACGTGTTCCACGTGCCCGACGCCCGCGACAGCCCGTACGTGCCGGACCAGGCCGAGTTCGTGCGGCCCTACGGGATCAGGTCCGTGCTGGGCTTCGGCGGCGTCCTGGCGCCGATGGACGTGTACGTGGTCATCCTGTTCTCCAGGGCGCCGATCTCCAGAGGCGCCGCCGCCCTGTTCCGCGCCGTCTCGCACAGCGGGAAACTGGCGCTGCGCCGCTTTGCCGGACCCAATGGCGCCCTCGCCGGCTCACTCGACGACGGCCCGGAACGGACGTCGCCGCCGCCCGACCTCGCCCCGCTGGCCCAGGCTCCCAGATCCGCTTAGTCGCGCACCCATTGTTCCCGTTCGTCTCGCACGGGAACGACCGCTGTCCGTCTGGTGCTCCTGTACGATCCACGTTGTTGGGCAGCACAGTGGTCTTCTGGGACTTCGAGGGCACGCTCGCGTCGCGTTCGGGCATCTGGAGTCAGTGCCTGGTCGACGTGCTGGACAAGGTGCTCCCCGGTCACGGCCTCACGCGCGGCGATTTCGCGCCCGCGCTGCGGGACCGCTTCCCCTGGCACGACTGGCGCCGTCCGCATCCCGAGCTGAGCGACCCCGATGCATGGTGGGCGGCGCTGGAGCCGGTGCTGGCCGGCGCCTGCCTGGCGGTCGGGCTCGGAGCCGCTGAGGCGGAGCGCGTCGCGGCCGCCGTGCGGACGTGCTACGTGGACCCCGCGTACTGGAGCGTCTATCCCGACGTCCGGCCGGCGCTGGAGGACCTGCGAGCCGCCGGCTGGCGGCACGCCATCGTCTCCAACCACGTGCCCGAGCTGCCCGAGCTCGTGCGCCGCCTCGGCATCGCGGACCTCTTCGACGTGGTGCTGACGTCCGCGACGACGGGATACGAGAAGCCGCACCCCCGCATGTACCTGGCAGCCCGGGAGGCCATGGGCCGGCCCCGCGCCGTCTGGATGGTCGGCGACAACCCGCTCGCCGACGTGGAGGGCGCCGAGGCCAGCGCCATCCCGGCGATCCTGCTGCGGTCACCGTCGGCGAACGGCTGGCGCCGTGCGGCCGACGCGTTCGCCGCCGCGCGGATCATCCTGGAGTCCGCCCCGGCGGCGTTGCGGTAGAGCGGCGGGCGGCGGGGCCTCCGCTGACCGGCTGGTAGACTCTCGGCGAGGGAGCTCGACCCCGTCGGTGCTCCACGACCAACCGGGCGCGGAGTCGTGACGGCCGTGGCGGTTGGCCGCCGAACGTCCCCAAACGCAAATTCGCGTTCGTCATAGCCTGACAGGAGGTCCCAGAGTTGGCTACGGAAAGATTGGCCTCGATCACGTTCGGTGATGAGGCGCTGTTCTCGGACCTGCCGTACAAGGTCGCCGATCTCTCGCCGCGGACGGTTGCCTTCGGACGCAAGGAGATCGAGCTGGCGGAGCACGAGATGCCAGGGCTGATGGCGCTGCGCGAGGAGTACCGCGGACAGCGGCCGCTGAGCGGGGCCCGGATCACCGGGTCGCTCCACATGACGATACAGACGGCGGTCCTGATCGAGACCCTGGTGCAGCTCGGGGCCGAGGTCCGATGGTGCTCGTGCAACGTCTTCTCGACCCAGGACCATGCGGCCGCGGCCGTCGCGGTGGGGCCCTCGGGGACCCCCGAGCGACCGGCGGGCGTGGCGGTCTTCGCCTGGAAGGAGGAGACGCTCGAAGAGTACTGGTGGTGCCTGCTGCAGTCGCTGCGGTTCGAGGGAGACCGTGGCCCCACGCTCATCGTCGACGACGGTGGCGACGCGACGCTGCTGGTGCATCTCGGGCACAGGTACGCGAGCGAGGGCGCGGTGGCACAGCTCGGGCTGGGCGCGTCCCCTGACGAGAAGGTCCTGCACGCGCTCCTGTCCGAGATCCACGCGGCCCGACCGAAGTTCTGGGAGGACGTCGCCTCCTCGATTCGGGGCGTCTCCGAGGAGACCACGACCGGCGTGCACCGCCTCTACGACATGAAGCGGAAGGGCAGCCTGCTCTTCCCGGCGATCAACGTCAACGACTCCGTGACGAAGAGCAAGTTCGACAACCTCTACGGATGCCGTCACTCGCTGGTGGACGCGATCATGCGGGCGACGGACATGCTGCTCTCGGGCAAGAAGGCGCTGGTCGTCGGGTTCGGTGACGTCGGCAAGGGCAGCGCCCAGTCGCTGCGCGGACAGCAGGCGCGGGTGGCGGTGGCGGACGTCGATCCCATCTGCGCCCTTCAGGCCTGCATGCAGGGGCACGACGTGATCACCGTGGACGACGCGGTGGAGCAGGGGTACGACGTGTTCGTCACCGCGACCGGCTGCTGCGATGTCATCACCCTCGACCACATGAGGCGGATGAGGCACAACGCCGTGGTGTGCAACATCGGCCACTTCGACTCCGAGATCGACATTGCCTCGCTCGAGGCGCTCCGCGTGGCCGGCGGGGTGGAGAAGATCGAGATCAAGCCACAGGTCCACGAGTGGCGCTTCACCGACACGGGACGCAGCATCATCGTCCTGGCCGAGGGTCGCCTCGTCAATCTGGCGTGCGCGACCGGCCACCCGAGCTTCGTCATGAGCAACTCGTTCACGAACCAGGTCATGGCCCAGCTGGAGCTCCACCGGAACGCCGAGGAGTACGGCACCGACGTCGTCACCCTGCCCAAGCACCTGGACGAGAAGGTGGCGCGCCTGCACCTGGACAGGTTCGGCGCGAAGCTGACCGAGCTCACCGAGAAGCAGTCCAGGTACCTGGGAGTGCCGCCGGAGGGACCGTACAAGCCGGACCACTACCGCTACTGACGCCGCCGAGACAAAGTCCCAGGGGGGGCTTGCCCCCCTTTGCCTCTCAGGGCAGGCGGAGAAAGCTCACGTTGCGGCGGTACTGCGCGAGGTCGTGCGCGT
>DASYBH010000405.1:0-3904 GCA_036500885.1 Candidatus Dormiibacterota bacterium | reverse complement strand
GCATCCGATAGGGGGTGAATTACCTGCGCCGGTACCTGACTTTTGCTCCGGCGCCCGAACCGAAGCGGTAACCTACACAGCGGCTGTTCGCATGTGAGTAGGTGCGGGGGAGGAGCGTGGGCGGAGCCGTCGTCGCCGAGCTGCCAGTGCAATCGACCAGCTTCGTCGGCAGGGAGGCCGAGCTCGATGCGCTCGCCCGCGTGGTGCGGACGTCGCGCCTGGTGACCATCACGGGCGCCGCGGGGATGGGCAAGACGCGCCTCGCCATCGAGCTGGCGGCCCGCCAGCCCGCGGAGGGAGCGGACATCCGCTTCGTTGGCCTCGCCTCGCTGACGGAGGCGCAGCTGCTGCCGCATGAGGTCGCCGCCCGGCTCGGCGTACGGGAGAGCGCGGGTGAGCCGCTGATGCGGACGCTCATCGCGCACATCGACGGGACGCCGTCGCTGCTGGTCATCGACAACTGTGAGCACCTTGTCGACGCCTGCGCTCCCCTGGTCGACCACCTCCTGCGCGGCTGCGCCAACCTCCGCATCGTGGCCACCTCGCTGCAGCCACTCCGGGTGCCCGGCGAGGTCGTGTGGCGCATCACTCCGTTGAGCGTCCCGGGCCGCCGGCACGACGCCGGCCTGCAGGCCGTCACCGGCAGCGAGGCGGTCCAGCTGTTCGTGAGCCGGGCGCGGCAGGTGCGGCAGGACTTCGCGGTCGAGCCGGGCAACGCCGACGCGGTCGCGCTGCTGTGTCGCCGGCTGGAGGGCATCCCGCTCGCCATCGAGCTGGCGGCCGCCCGAATCGAGCGGATGTCCGTCGTCGACATCCTGGTGCGGCTCGAGGACCGCTTCCGCCTGCTCGTTCGAGACGCGCGAACGGCGAACGTTCGCCACCGGACGCTGCGCGCCGCCCTGGACTGGGGCCACCAGCTCCTCGACGAGCGGGAGCGCCTGGTCCTGCGGCGGGTGGCGATCTTCGGCGGCGGGTTCGACCTCGCTGCCGCTGAGGCCGTCTGCGCCGATGCCGGCCTGGAGGCGAGCGAGGTCGCGGAGTCGGTCTTCCGGCTCGTCGAGACGTCGCTGGTCGTCTCCGACACCGATCGCCGCGGTCCCGCGCGCTACCGGCTCCTGGAGGCGGTTCGCCAGTACGGCGCCGAGCTGCTGGCGGAGAGCGGCGACGGGCCCGCGGTCGCCGCGGCACACGCCGGTCGCTTCCTCGTCATCGCGGACAGGGCGATGCGAGCGCAGCGGACCCCGGACCGGCAGCGGTGGCTGGAGCGACTGGACTCGGAGCTGGACAACCTGCGCATCGCGCTCGACTGGTGCCGCACCCACGACGCCGGCACCTGGCTGCTGCTGGCCCGGTCGCTGTCGTGGTTCTGGGTGACGCGCGGCCACTTCAGCGAGGGCCTCCGGTGGATGGAGGGTGCGCTCGCCAACGCCGGCGCCGAGGCGCCCGGCCGCCTGGGTGCACTGCTGGCGGCGGCGCAGCTGAGCTTCTGGCAGGGCGACTATGCCTCCGCTCAGGCGCGCTGCGAGGCCTGTCTGGACCTGGGGCGCCGGCACGGCGAGGACGACGCTCGGGCGGAGGCGCTGACGCTGCTGGGCTCGATCCATGCCAATCGAGGCGAGTACGAGGACGGCCGGAGGCGGTTCGAGGAGGCGCTGGCCGCCGCTCGGGACGAGCACGAGAGGATGGAGGCGATGGTCTGGATGGGCGAGATGCTGCTCCAGGCTGGCGAGATCGCGGACGCGCGAGCCCGGTTGGAGGCCGTGCTGGCGCTGGCCCGCGGGCCCGAGGGACCGAGAGGCCGCGCGGCGCTGTTCCTGGGCCTCGTCGATGTGTTCGCCGGCGACCACGCCGATGCCCGCGAGCGGATCGCGACGAGCCTGGACATCTTCGAGCGGCAGGGCAACCACTACGCCGCGGCCGCGTCGCTCGACGGGTTCGCGGCGCTGGCCGTGGCCAACTCCGACCCGGTGCGCGCCCTGCGGCTCAGCAGCGCCGCCGACGCCATCCGCGCCTCGACGGGATCGCAGCTCGCGCCCCGCTGGCGGGAGATCGTGCGGACGGTCATCATCGAGCCCGCCACGGCTGCCGCCGGCGACCGGGCGGCCGCGGCGTGGGCCGAGGGCGGGCGCATGACGTTCGACGACGCGGTCAGCTACGCGAGAACCGGCCTCGGCCGGCCGTCGCCCCCGCCCGCGCCGCCCCAGGCGGCAGCGCCGCCCGGCCGTGCGCCCGCCGGACTGACCCGCCGGGAGCTCCAGGTCGCCGAGCTCGTGGCGGATGGCATGACCAATCGCGAGATCGCCGACCGCCTGGTGATCGCGGAGCGCACTGTGGAGGGCCACGTCGAGCGCATCCGCGCCAAGCTCAACGTCCATTCGCGGACGCAGGTCGCCGCCTCGATGCTGAGGGCGCGGGCGTGGCCTTCCGGTGACGCCCCGACCTGAGCCAGTTGGCCAGAACGCGCCGCCTTTCGCCGGAGCGCTGCACGTCACTGGAAGCACTCAGCCAGGCAGGCCGATGCTCGCGTCCAGGAACTCGTTCGTGGCGACGTCCTGTGGGCGCAGGCCGGGGGCGATCGGCTTGCCCTCCCTGGCGAAGATCGGGCCGGTGATGTCGATCACCCGCAGGATGCGCGCCATGTCGAAGTCGCCCAGCGTCGTGTTGGTGCCGTTGCCGATGATGCCGAGCTTCTTCATCTCGTCACCGGCGTAGTTGGCCCTGGCCAGCGTGTAGTCCTGCGCGGCGTTCAGCCTGCGGACCATGTCGACGATCGCGCTGTTGGTCGGCCTCGGGTCGCGGATGTAGTCAACGGTCGACCGCTGCAGGATCGGCGCCAGCCTCTGGAGGCAGGGAGCCAGCCGGGTGCGGTCGCCGGAGCGGATCGCGAACGCGTCCGGGTAGATCGGATATCCGGTGTCGTGCACGAGCTGGAACTTGATCGGCCGGTTCCACGCGGGCAGCTCGCGGCTGTAGAGGTAGGGCTCGTTCGTCGCATAGCCCTGCTGCGCCACGGCGCCGCCGCTCGCCACGAAGCGGCTCGGCGTGCCGTCGTACGAGGCGTCGACCTGCGACCGGTGCAGCAGGTTCGTCCCGACCAGGTACTCCATGTAGGTGGCGCCGCCGAAGTACAGCACCGTCGCGGTGGAGCGTCCGATGTCGGCGATCGTCCGCCAGTCCGGGTGCTTCTGCGGCGACCACAGGATCACCTGCGGGTTGAGGTCCATCGGCGCCATCACCTGCAGCGTCGGGTGGTCCTTCGAGTTCTGGACGGCTTCGTCGCTGGCGACCGCCCCGAGCGTGATCGCCGGGTCCAGGTACATCTGCGCCGAGACCTGCTGGAACCCGATCGCCGGACCGCCGGAGCGCACCTCGAGCCGCACGCCGGTGTCCTGGCCGGATGCCACCAGCTCCGCCGAGACGCGCTTCTGGCCGGCGTCCACGGCGTAGCCGGTGCCGAGGAGGCGGTAGAGGCTCCCGTGCTCGGCCTGCGGGAACCAGTTCATCTGCACGACCACGGTCGAGGGGCAGACGCCCTCCAGGTCGAGCTTGCTGCCGGTGGCCGCCCGCGGCGCCGAGGGGGTCTGGCCGCGGCTGGCGCCGCCGCCGCCGCACGCGCCGGCCAGCAGGATGGCTACGACTGCCGCGGCAGCCCAGGACGGTCTGAAGCGAATCGGTCCGGCAGCAGGCATGTGATCCTCCAGCATCACGACACGACAGAGCGGCGGCCCCGGTCGACCACGACCCACCCTCCCCCCTCATCTGCTGGGGGCAAAGTCGTCTTCCTCAACACTCGAGCCTGCGCTGCCGTGGCGTTCAGCGGACACGAACGGCTGCTGGCTGCTGCCCGGCTATAGTACCAGCCTGCTGAGATGGGTCAGAGATGAGCCGGCAGGCGCTGGAGCTG
>DASYBH010000404.1:0-2117 GCA_036500885.1 Candidatus Dormiibacterota bacterium | reverse complement strand
CGGCGCCCGACGACGTGCCCCCCTGACCCCCCGGCAGATGAGGGGGAGTAGGTCGCCGTCGACCACATCTCCAAGGGGCGCCGACGGTGCGCTCGAGACCGCGATCCTGTTGATCCGCGCGATTCCTCCAGCCCGCACGACCAGCATGCACCCGCCGCGCGTTGTGTGGAATGGAGGTGCTTCTGTGACGCTGCTCTGGATCACGATCGCGCTGGCCTTCGCCATCATCGAGGTGGTGACCTTGAGCCTCGTCGCCGGCTTCATCTCCCTCGGCGCCCTGGGCGCGGCGATCGCCGCCTTCATCGGCGACAACAGGATCTTCGATCAGACGGTCGTCTTCGCCCTCGTGGCCGTGCTCGGGATCCTGCTTGTGCGGCCCCCGCTGCTGGGCTACCTTCAGCGCCGCCACGGTCCGGCCGTCCTCTCGGGGGCCGCGGCGATGATCGGCCAGACCGCGCTCGTCGTCGATCCGATCAAGGGGCCCCACGATCGGGGCCACGTCAGGATCGCCGGCGAGGACTGGCCGGCGCTCAGCCGGGACGGCGCATCCGTGGCCTCGGGGGTGTCGGTACGAGTCGTGGAGATTCGGCGCGCCACGCTCGTCGTGGACCCCGCGCCGAACGTGATGGGCCATCCCGTGGATGGGGTTGGAGAGCTGAAACCATGAACGCTGCGTATGTGCCCCTGATCGTAGGGGGCCTCTTCGTGCTGCTCGCGCTGGTGATCGTCTCGCGCACGATCCGGGTGATCCAGCAGGGCCTGGTCGGCGTGGTCAAGCGCCTCGGCCAGTTCCACACGGTGCGGGACCCTGGTGTGACCTTCCTGGTGCCCTTCATCGATTCGATGGAGCTGGTGGACATGCGGGAGACGCCGCGCACGGGCGACCGCCAGGACGTGATCACCAAGGACAACGTGTCCGTCGTGGTCAACGCGACGATCTTCAGCCAGGTCGTCGATTCCCGCCTGGCCCTGTTCAGCGTCAGCAGCTACCTGCTGGCGGTCGACCAGATCTCGCGGACCACGCTGCGGGCCATCTTCGGCGAGATGACGCTGGACGAGGCGCTCAGCCAGCGGGAGCAGATCAACACGCGGCTGCAGAACCAGATGGAGACCGTGACCGACAAGTGGGGCGTCCGGATCAACCGGGTGGAGATCCTGGACATCGTGCCGCCGCAGAACGTCCTCCAGGCGATGGCCCTGCAGAAGCAGGCCGACCAGGAGAAGCGGGCGGCCATCCTCCAGTCGGAGGGGCAGCAGCTGTCTCAGATCAACGTGGCGGAGGGCCAGAAGCAGGCCCAGATCAAGCAGGCGGAGGGCCAGCAGCAGGCGGCGATCCTCTACGCCGAGGGGCAGCGGCAGTCGCAGATCCTGGAGGCGGAGGGCCGCTCCCAGGCGATCGCCACGGTCTACGGCGCGATCAAGGCGGGGGCGCCGACGCCAGAGCTGCTGGCGGTCCTCCAGCTGGACACCCTGAGCAAGTTCGCCGCGAGCCCCAACTCGAAGGTGCTGGTCCCGTACGAGTCAGCCGGCCTGCTCGGCGCCGCCCAGGCGCTGCGATCGGTCATGGACGGCGTGCCGGAAACCAACAACGTCGCCGCCGCCGTCCGGCGGTGAACGAGTGACGCCGCGGCGAGGCCGCTGAACTCGCCCGCACGGGACATCCGCGAGGCGGATGTCCCGTGCGGGCGTCGGCGGAGCAACCACTCGACGGAGCCGCGTCTATGCGAGGCCGTCAGCCGACCTCTGACGGTCGAACGACAAATGGGCTGAGCACTCTCACGCCGTCCACTTCCTGCCCGTTCTGCAGGTTCTCCGTCAGGAGGTACCCGCATCCGGCGACCTGGGCTGCCGAGACGATGAGGGCGTCCCAGAACGGGAGCCCGAAGCGATCCTCGATGCCCCATGCGGCCTCGACCGCATCGCCGTTCACCAGCTGCGGAAGCCAGGCGAAGAGGTTGCGAACGTCGCTCCGCGCCTCCTCTCGGCTCAGCCCCGGCTTCAGCTTGCGGGTGACGACCGTGTAGTACTCGTTCAGGACCTGGAAGCTGATGCGACCGCGGCTGGTCTCCCAGAGGTGGACGACCCACTCACGCGCCCGAGGATGCTTTTCGATGGCG
>DASYBH010000403.1:0-7085 GCA_036500885.1 Candidatus Dormiibacterota bacterium | reverse complement strand
CCTGCGGCCCGCGGCGATCATCCACCACCTGGACCTGCGCCAGCCGATCTACGCGCCGACCGCGGCGTACGGTCACTTCGGCCGCGAGGACCTCGATCTGCCCTGGGAGCGCGCGGACCGCGCCGAGGCCCTGTGGGAGGCGGCATCTGGCTGAGTGATTCCAATGAGGTGCAGCGCCCTGGCGAAAGGCGGTGCCCGTTCGAGCGGCCGATTGTCTGAATGAGTTGCAGCACGGAGCCACGAAGGACACGAAGACGCACGAAGGAATAGGGATCTGGGGATCGGCTGGAGCGCTGAGGCTGACCTCGAAGCATTCGACCTCTCGGGTGCCGCCGCGGCGGCATGGCCGATTCGTGCGTCTTTGTGCTCTTCGTGGCTTCGTGCTTCAGACCAATAGCCTGCGGGTGCCAGGCATGATTGATCACCTATGAACTTCGGCATCGCGATCTTTCCGACCGACTACGCCATCTCGATGACCGAGCTCGCTCCGGCCGTCGAGGAGCGCGGCTTCGAGTCTCTCTGGGTGGCCGAGCACTCGCACATCCCCGTGTCGCGACAGTCGCCGTATCCGCGGGGGGGCGACCTGCCCCAGGACTACTGGCACACGCTCGAACCCTTCGTGGCGCTGACCGCCGCGGCCACGGTCACCACCACGTTGAAGGTGGGCACGGGCGTCTGCCTGTTGATCCAGCGGGACACGATCCACACCGCGAAGAGCGTGGCCAGTCTCGACCACCTGTCCGGCGGCCGGTTCCTGTTCGGCGTCGGCGGGGGCTGGAACCGCGAGGAGATGGCCGACCACGGCACCGCCTTCGAGACGCGCTGGCGGCTCCTGCGAGAGCAGGTCGAGGCCTGCAAGGAGATCTGGACGAAGGAGGAGTCCGAGTACCACGGCGAGCTCGTGGACTTCGACCCGATGTGGTGCTGGCCCAAGCCGGTCCAGAAGCCGCACCCGCCGGTGCTGCTGGGCGGCAACGGGCCGAACACGCTCAAGCGCGTCGTCCGCTACGCCGATGGCTGGATGCCCAACCGGGGCGACTTCCTGGACCGCATCCCCGAGCTGCAGCGCCTGGCCGAGGAGGCCGGACGGGGGCCGATCCCGGTGTCGTCCTATGGCGTGCCGAGCGCCGGAGCCGCCGAGATCGAGCGCTACCGCGATGCGGGCCTCGAGCGGGTGATCTACTACATACCCGCCAGCGGCCGGGACGCCGCGCTGCGCAGCCTGGAGCAGGTGGCCGACCTCATCCGGCCGTACCGCTGACTGCCGTCTCGCCGGCGTCCCACGGCGAGAGATCGATGAGCAGCGCGGCTGCCACGGTCAGGGCGAGCCGCTCCATGGCCTCGACGTCGCCGGGCAGGAGGACCAGCTGGCTCTCCGTGCCCGCGGCGACCGAGCGGATGCGCTGCCGCAGGCCGATGGGCAGCTCGTTGACCGCCCTGGCCAGGAGGTCGCTCAGATGGTCCTCCTCGCCGTCCTCCTCGCCGGTCGCGCCGGTCAGCTCGAGCGACATCGTCCGCAGCCGCTGCTGGCCGCGACTCTCGTCGCCGCAGCCCAGGTGGGTGACCACCGACCGGAGCTGGGCCCGGTCGCCGCGCCGCAGCTGGTCGGCCGCGAGCGCCAGCAGCATGCCGGGCACGCGGGCCCGTGCCAGGTGCGTGGCCCCTGGATCGGCGAGCACCACACCGGCCTCCGGCTCCACGCGGTCGAGATCGGCCGGCGCGCGCCCGCTGGCATCGCCGGCGCGGGTGGCGCTCCGCAGCGGGATCTCCCTCACGAGGAGCGTCGCCACCAGCGCCATGGCCAGGAACGGCAGGCCGGCGAGGTAGACCTGGTGCAGCGCGTCAGCCATGCCGGCGCGGATGCCTGCCTGGACGACCTGCGGCAGGCGGGTCAGGAGGGCCGGGTCGAGGGCCGAGCCAGAGGTCAGCGCGCTCGTGCCGCCCGACGCCCGCAGGGCGTCCAGCGCCGACGCCGGCAGGTGGCGGGGGATGCCGCTCGCCATCCCGCTGGTCAGCAGCGAACCCATCACGGCGACGCCGATCGCCGAGCCGATCGACCGGAACATCTGCGTGGCCGAGGTGGCCACGCCCAGGTCGGCGCGAGGCACCGCGTTCTGCACGATCACGGTGAAGGTCTGCATCGCGATGCCCAGGCCGAGGCCGATCACGACCATGTTGCGCACCACGGTCAGGCTGTCGGTCCTCGTGTCCATGAGGGTCAGCAGGAGGTAGCCGGCGCCCATGGCGGCGACGCCGCCCACGAGCGCCGCCTTGTACCGGCCCGTGCGCGACATCAGCAGCCCGTTGAGGATGCTGGCCGCGATCATCGTCAGCAGCATGGGGAGCAGGATGGCGCCCGAGTTGCCGGCGGTCTGGCCGATCACACCCTGTACGAAGATCGGGATGAAGTAGATGGCGCCGAGCATCCCCGCGGCCACGCCCATGTTGGCCAGGTTCGAGAAGGTGAAGATCGGGTTCCGCCACAGGCCCAGCGGCAGCACGGGCTCGACGGCGCGCCGCTCGACGAGCACGAAGACCGCGGCGGCGGCGGCGGCGATGGCGTAGAGGCCGATGATCTGGGGGGACAGCCAGGGGAACTGCGTGCCCCCGAGCTCGGTCGCCATGAGCCCCGCGAGGAGGGCGACGGTCAGCGTCACGATGCCGGGCACGTCGATGACGCGCCGGTGCGGGTCGTGGGGGATCCGCATGAAGACGCCGATCACGGCCAGCGTGGCCAGGCCGACCGGCACGTTGACGAAGAACAGCGCGCGCCAGGTCAGGTGGTCGGTGATGAAGCCGCCGATGACCGGGCCGAGGATCGAGGCCAGCCCGAAGACGCCGCCGATCAGCCCCTGGTACTTGCCCCGCTCGCGGGGCGGGATCAGGTCGCCGATGATCGCCTGGGAGAGCGGCAGCATCGTGCCGATGCCGAGGCCCTGCACCGCCCGGGCGCCGACCAGGAACCAGAAGGTGGGGGCCAGCCCGGACAGGACCGAGCCCGTCATGAAGAGCAGGATCCCGGCCATGTAGTAGGGCTTGCGCCCGTGGAGGTCGGAGAGCTTGCCGGCGATGGGAACGATGACCGTCGATGCGATGATCGAGGAGAGGGCGATCCAGCTGTAGTGCTCCAGGCCGCCGAGCTGGGCGACGATCGTGGGCATCGCCGGCGCCACGAGGGTCAGGTTGAGCGATGAGACGAACGTGCCCAGCATCAGGCCCACGAAGACCGTCATGACCTGTCGCGTGGGTGACTCGCCTGCCGCCATGCCCCTGGATCCCATCGCCGTCATCGGCTCTCCCTCCCTACGGTAGCAATGTTCCTGTGACGAAGAATAGTTGCGAGAGAGCGAACTATTCCTCAGTAGCCGCGGGCGCGGGCGCGCTGAACGCCCTGGTTAGGGCGCCGCCGGCGGCCGGGGCCGCCAGAGCGGCAAGCCAGACGAGCTGCATGCTCACGGTCACCACCGGCATGCCGCTGCCCTGGGGATAGACGGGCAGGACGTTCAGGGCGACCGCGGTCCAGCCGATCCACCGCGCAGGCGGCCACCAGGGCTCCGCCTGCGCCGGGCCGGTGGATCCGGGGGTGCTGGAGCGGAGCGTCAGCCAGGCGCAGGGGGTGAGCAGCGCCAGGTCGGCCCCGTTGAGGTAGGGCGAGGCGAGGTGGCTGGCCAGCACGGCCGCGACGAGCGGCCGCTCGGGCTGGTGGTCCCGGCGGTCGAGCGCGACGAGCACGACGAGGGCGAGCGGCGCCACGGCCACCGCCGCCCAGGGGAGGACGCCGCCGAGCACGGCGGTCAGGGTGAAGTGCCCGGCCGGCTGGTGCCGCAGCTCGAACGCCACGGTCCTGAGGTACATCTGCACGCCGCCCGGTCCCAGCGCGAGCAGGCAGGCGGCGCCGAGCGCCGCCGCCGTGACCGTCGAGGCCGCGGCCGTCCGCCAGCGGCCGGAGAGCAGCAGCGCCAGCGGCGCCAGCACGACGTTCTGCGGCTTGACGAAGGCCAGGCCCAGGACGATCCCGGCCAGGATCGGCCGGTCGCGACGGAGCAGCCACCAGTGCAGCACCAGGAGCGCGCCGACCGCCAGGGCCAGCTGGCCGAGGGCGATCGCGCTCAGCACCTGGAACGCGACAAGGCTGGCCAGGAGCTGAGCGACCCGCGCCCAGCCGCGACCCGGCGCCGCCGCCCAGCAGGCGACCGCGAAGCCGCTGACCAGGATCGCGTTCCACACCCCGTAGGCGATGCCGAGCGGCAGCCGCGTCAGCGGCATCACCAGCAGGGTGGGCGGGGGCAGGTTGGCGTAGGCGTCGCTCTGGCCCGTGTAGGCCCGCAGGGCGGTCATGTAGCGAACGACGTCGTAGGGCGCCGTCCAGCCGTGCGCCAGCGTCAGCCGCGCGGCGACGTAGTACTGCGCGAAGTCCGTCCCCCGGGCTCCGGCGATGGCGACAACATGGCCGTACGCCGCCACCGACCACGCCATGAAGACGGCGAGGGCCACGATCGCGGAGGCCAGTGGAAGCGAGGGCAGCCATGCGAGGAGGCCGCCGCCCCTCCCGCCCGGTTCAGCGACATGCACGATGGGTAGATTAGGCCCGCGGTCGCCGCGGCACTGTTCCACACCGGGCCGGATGCGAGAGCGAACGACGCTCTCGCTCGCTTAAGCGGTCGCCCCCTCGGCCAGGAGGCCCTGCAGGTCGAGCCGGTTGCCGGACAGCGTCAGGTGACCGCTCTCGTCCACCGGCCACTGCTCGCGCGGGCGGTCCCAGCACAGCTCCAGGCCGTTCTCCTCCGGGTCGCGCAGGTAGATCGCCTCGTGCGTCCCGTGGTCGTTGAACCCGTCGATCGGCCAGCCGGCCTCGGCCAGACGGCGCAGCGCGTCGCCGAGCGCCGCCCTGGTCGGGTAGCGGATGGCGACGTGGTACAGGCCGGTCGTCCCGGCCGGCGGCGGCGTCCCGCCCCTGGACTCCCAGGTGTTGAAGCCCAGCGTGTGGTGATAGCCGCCGGCCGCGATGAAGAGCGCGTCGGGCGCGTGGAACACTACGTCGAAGCCAAGGATGTCCACATAGAAGCCGCGGATGCGGGCGAGGTCCGCCGCCCGCATGTGGACGTGGCCGATGTCGACGCCGGCCGCGATGGGCCGGGCGCTCTGCTCGCGAGGCACGATGCCGTCCGCGGTCGCCGTGGCGGTGGGGCGCTTCATGAGGTCTTCCATCACATCTCCCTGTGGTGCTCGAACGCCGAGCCGGCCAGAGGTCATTCCACCTGGCGATGCCATCGCCGATTGACGCGGGCGGCTTCTTCCGTGAGTATTGGCGGCTGGCAATGACCGCCCCGCGAGGCGGTTCCAGTCGTGAGTGGGAGGAACTACTAGTGACCGTGCGAAGACGCTACCTGCTCTTCCTGGGCATGGTGACGATGTTGCTCGGCCTGGTCTGGACGGCCCCGACCAGCGCGAGCGCTCAGAGCACCATCGTCCAGGTCGCCAAGGGCAAGATCAAGCGGCCACAGGTCGTGGCGCCAGGCGGCGTCAGGAAGCTGGCGCCGGCCATCTCCAGCGGTACGCTGGCGGCCGCCGCGCCGGTCGTGTCGGGCCTGGACGACCCCAACGTCAGGGCCGACAACACGGCCGACCCGGGCGGCGCCCAGGCCGGTGTCTCGATCCACACCGCCGGCTGCGCCAACCGCGGCACGGACCCCAACGTCCGCGTCAACCAGGACTGCTCCTTCCGCCGGCAGGCCGAGGAGCTGATCAAGGTCAACCCGGTCGACTCGCGCAACCTGATCGCCGGGCAGAACGACAGCCGCATCGGATTCAACCACTGCGGCTTCGACTTCTCGTTCGACGGCGGCCGGGCGTGGGGCGACGGCGTCCCGCCGTTCTACCAGCACCTGAACAGTCCGACCGGCGTCCACACGATCGCGGGCGGCCCGGGCACCGGGCACACCTATGACGCGGGCAGCGACCCCGCGCTCGCCTTCGACTCGCAGGGCCGCGCCTTCTACAGCTGCGTGACGTTCGACGTCAACTCGAACGCCTCCGCGATCCTGGTGGCGGCATCGGTGCCGGACGCCGGCGGCTCCTTCTACAGCAACGTGCCGGCGACGGGCAGCCGCTTCGTGGCGGTCGAGGACAACAGCCCGAAGATCGCGCACGACAAGGAGTTCATCACCGCCGACGCGAATCCCAACAGCCCCAACCGCGACAACGTGTACGTGACGTGGACCGTCTTCAAGTTCGACACGACCTGCGGCGCCCCGCCCAACGGGCAGCTGCAGTTCTGCTCGTCCGCGATCTTCGGCTCCATGTCGACCGATCACGCGGTCACCTGGTCGAAGCCCGAGGAGATCAGCGGGTCGTCGCCGCTGTGCGACCTGGGCAAATCCCCCTTCGATCCGAGCCAAAGCGCCAACGCCTGCAACCTGGACCAGGGCTCGGACCCGGTGGTGCTGCCCAACGGGCACCTGGTCGCGGCCTTCAACAACGGCAACACCGTCACCGCGAACGGCCAGCAGCTCGCCGTGAACTGCGCGCCGAGCGGCAGCTCGGTGACCGGGACGGCCCACCTCAACTGCGCGAGCCCCACCAAGGTGGGCGACGACGTGCAGGCGGGCCTGCCCCTCTGCGACTTCGGCCGCGGGCCGGAGGAGTGCGTCCCCGGCGCCTTCATCCGGACCAACGACTTCCCGCGCCTGGCGGTCGACCGGGCCGACGGCTCGCTGGTCGCGGCCTGGCAGGACTTCCGCGCCAGTGAGCTGGACATCCAGGTCGCCCGCTCGACCGACGGCGGGGCGACGTGGACCACCGCGGCGAAGCCGGCCAATCCCGACACCGGCTTCGACCACTACATGCCGGCGGTCGACGTCGTGGCCGGCGGCGGAGGCCAGTTCGGCGTCAGCTATTACCGGACGCGGCAGGTGCCCGGCGAGACCACCGGCGGCGTCGTGTTCGCGCCCGGCCAGCCCGGCGTCCAGGCGACCGCCTCGCAGGTGTTCCTCGCCGGCGGCAGCGGCCTGAGCACGCCGCTCGAGACGCGGGCGATCTCACCGGTCTTCGCGCCGCCTGCTGGCAACCAGGCCGGCTTCAACGGC
>DASYBH010000402.1:0-15348 GCA_036500885.1 Candidatus Dormiibacterota bacterium | reverse complement strand
CCCTCGTGGCGTCGAGGAGGCCGAGGGGGAGCTGGTCCCCCTCCAGGCGGAAGAACGCTCGCGACGCCTGGTTGGCGGCGACGACACGCCGGTCACGGTCGAGCAGGAGCGCCGGGGTGGGCGCCTCCTCGAGCAGGTCCTCGAACGGGCCCGGTGGCGCGGCGGCCGATTCCCCCTCGCCGCGCAGCCGCTGACGCCAGCGTTCCCAGATCACGTTTTCGGAGTATAGGGAGGCATGGGAGCGTGTCCCACTCTCAGTATTGGCGTCGTGGCACAGTTAACCACTATATAACCCGGCCTTAATGACCGTGGCCGTAGCGTGTCGTCATGCGAACATCGCGATTCTCCGGATTGCTGGTCGCTGCAGGAGCCATGGCGCTGGTGGCCTGCGGCGGCGTCAGCTCGGGAACGGGGTCGAGCCCGACGCCCGTCGCCGACGTTGGGAGTGGTCAGTTGACGGGGGCTGGCGCCACGTTCCCGCAGCCCTTCTACGACAAGGCCTTCTACACCTACAGCCAGAAGTACACCCAGGTCACGGTCAACTACCAGGCGATCGGATCGGGTGGCGGCATCCAGCAGTTCACCAAGGGCACCGTGGACTTCGGCGCGTCCGACGTCCCGATGACGGCGGCGGAGATCCAGGCGGCCGGGGGCGACGCCACCCTGGTGCAGCTGCCGTCCATCCTCGGTGTGGAGTCGATCGCCTACAACCTGCCCGGCACGGACAAGGTGCAGCTCGACGGCCCGACGCTGGCCAACATCTACCTGGGCACCATCAAGAAGTGGAACGACCCGGCCATCCAGGCGCTGAACGGCACCGCCAAGCTGCCCAGCACCGACATCACCGTCGTCCACCGCTCGGACGGCTCGGGCACCACCTACGCGTTCACCGACTACCTGAGCAAGATCAGCCCTGACTGGAAGAGCAAGGTCGGCACCGCCAAGTCGGTCTCGTGGCCGGCCGGGGTCGGCGGCCAGGGGAACGCGGGCGTCGGCCAGGCGGTCAAGAGCACCGAGGGCGCCATCGGCTACGTGGAGCTGGCGTACGTGATCCAGAGCCAGCTGCAGCAGGCCTCCATGAAGAACGCGGCCGGCAAGTTCGTCCAGGCCACCGTCGACGGAGCCACGGCCGCGGCCGCCTCGCTCTCCGGCGTCAGCCCGACCAATTTCTCGATCACGAACGCCCCCGGCGACAAGGCGTACCCGATCGCCAGCTACTCGTGGGTCATCCTGAAGAAGGACCAGACCGACGCCACCAAGGGCAAGGCCGTGGTCAACCTCTGGAAGTGGGTCGTGACCGACGGCCAGTCGTTGGGCAAGGACCTGCAGTACGCGAGCCTGCCGACCGAGGCGAAGAACTTCGCCCTCAGCCAGCTCAAGACCATCACGACGGGCGGCAAGCCGATCCTCACCTAGACCACCATCTCTTTTCTCCCGTTCCGGCCGGGGACCTCGCGAGGGGCCCCCGGCTTCTTTTTTCCCCGGGTTCCGGGCTCGGCCTTGGAATGCCGGGCGCGGCTCGGGCGTTTTCATCTCTTGAATGGGGCAAGGGACATGGGAGGTGCCGGCCGGAGGCCGGCGTTGGCGCGAAGGCGTGGGGTACTCCATGACCATGGGGTGCTTCGCAGGCCAAACCGACATGGCCCGCCCTTTCTAAACCTGGAACATCACCTCTTTCTCTCCCGTCCGTGCCGGGGCGTCCTCCGTGGCGTCCCGGCTTTTTTGTGCCGCCCCGAGGGCGTCCTGGGACAAAGAGTGGGGTCCGGAGGGAGGCTCGCCTCCCCCGTGCGGTAGTCGCCCAGGCACGACCGGGGTGCGATCTGCTTTTCTATCGAGCCTGTGACCACCTGGCAGGCGCTCTTCATCGGACTGCTGCAGGGCGCGACCGAGCTGTTCCCGGTTTCCTCGCTCGGGCACGCTGTCCTGCTCCCCAGCCTCCTGCACTGGCCCTTCGACCAGGCCAACGCGACGTTCCTCCCGTTCCTCACGCTGCTCCACCTGGGCACGGCCACCGCGCTGCTCCTGCTCTTCCGCCGGGAGTGGGCCCGGATCGTCGCCGGCTTCGTTCGGGCCGCGGTGCGCGGCAGTATCGACGGGCCTGACGAGCGCCTCGCCATGCTGCTCGCCCTGGGCACGATCCCGGCCGCCGCGGTCGGCCTCTTCTTCATCCGCCCGCTGACGAAGAACTTCGCCGAGCCGCGCGTGGCGGCCGCGATGCTGATCGTCAACGGGGTCATCCTCCTGGGGACCGAACTGCTGCGCCGGCGCTCGGAGCGGCACGACGTCGGTCGCGAGGAGCAGGAGCGCGACTTCAAGGACGTCAGCCAGATCAGCGTGGTCGCGGTCGCGGTCGTGGGCCTGGCGCAGGTCCTGGCGCTGGTGCCCGGCATCTCCCGGTCCGGCGTCACGATCTCCGGCGGCCTGGTCGCCGGCCTCCGGCACCAGGACGCGGCCAAGTTCTCCTTCCTGCTGGCGACGCCGATCATCGCCGGCGCGAGCATCGTGGAGGTGCCGTCGCTGTTCCAGCACTCCCTTGACGGAGGGACGATCGCCGTGTACCTCGTCTCGACAGTGATCGCCGGCCTGGCCGCGTACGGGAGCGCGCGCTTCCTCATCCGGTACTTCAGGTCGGGCCGCCTGGACCCCTACGGCTGGTACTGTGCGGCGCTTGGCGTGGTCGGGCTGGTCTTGCTACGCTGACGCGCCATGCAAAGCATTCCGCGGAGTGGTCCGCTCTCCATCCTGCTGGTCGTCCTGGCGCTGGTCTTCGCCGTGCTGGCCGTGCTGTACGCCGCCGGCACGATCCAGTTCGCGGTCAGCGACCCGACCGCCGCCCATCACCCCACGCACGCCATCCTGCTGGCCGTCCTCTGCGTCGCCAGCCTGGTCGCCGCCAACTTCACCAGGCCCAGGTCAGCGTAAGACCCACCCGCGGTCGTCCGCCTCGGCGGGGAAACCGCCGGCCAATCACTCGTGCGCTGGCTTTCGGTGGCCGGCGCGTAGTAGCCTAGTGGGTCGGAGTGGGTGGCACAGAGACTCAGATCTCGCGGCGGAACGATCCCAGCGTACCTGCCGCCGCCACTCCGGCGGCAGGTACGCTGGCGGACGCGGGGCTGGCCGAAGCGCACTATCTCAATCGCGAGCTCTCCCTGCTGGACTACAACGTCAGGGTTCTCGCACGGGCGGAGGACGCCGCGCTGCCCCTGCTGGAACGGGTGCAGTCGCTGCACTACTTCGGGCAGAACCTGGACGACTTCTTCCAGATCCGGGTGGCCGGTCTCAAGGAGCAGCTCGAGGCCGCGCCCGCCATCGCCTCGCCGGACGGCATGTCGCCCCTGGCACAGCTCAGGGAGATCCGGCGGCGTGTCACGGCGCTCTCCGAGCGGGAGCAGCGCCTGTTCCAGCATGATCTGAGACCCCGGCTGGCCGAGGCCGGGATCAGGCTCGTGGAGACCGGGGAGCTCTCCCGGAAGGACGCCGAGCACCTGTCGCGCTACTTCCGGCACAGCATCTTCCCCGTCCTCACGCCGCTGGCTGTCGATCCGGGCCACCCGTTTCCCTACATCTCGCACTTCTCCCTCAACCTGGCGGTGATCGTCCGCCACCCGCTGCGCCGGCACCAGCGCTTCGCGAGGGTCAAGGTGCCGCCGCTGCTGCCGCGCTTCGTGGCGCTGCCGGACGGCGAGCGCTTCGTGGCGCTGGAGCAGGTGATCGCGGCGAACCTGCAGGCGCTGTTCTCGGGGATGGAGGTGGTCAGCCACACCGCCTTCCGGGTCACGAGGGACAACGACCTGGAGGTGCGCGAGGACGAGGCCGACGACCTGCTGGTCACGATCCAGACCGAGCTGCTGCGCCACCGCCGCCGCGCCCGCGCCGTCCGCCTGGAGATCAACCCGGACATGACGGACGAGGTGAGGGAGCTGCTGGTCCGCGAGCTGGAGCTGACCCCCGACGACGTCTACACCGTGGACGGGCTCCTCGACCTCGGCGCCGTGGGCTTCTTCGCCGGCCTGGACCGGCCGGAGCTGAAGATGCCGCGCCACACGCCTGTCGCGCCGCCGCGGCTGACCAGGCGCAACGGCCAGCCGGAGGACTTCTTCACCGCGCTCGAGGCCGGCGACGTGCTCGTCCACCATCCCTACGAGTCGTTCTCCAGCTCGGTGGTGGCGTTCACGCAGCAGGCCGCGGCCGATCCCAACGTGCTGGCGATCAAGCAGACCCTCTACCGGACGTCCGGCCCGGCCAGCCCGATCGCGCTCGCGCTGGCGAACGCGGCCGAGGCCGGCAAGCAGGTGGTGGCGCTGGTCGAGCTGAAGGCCCGTGGCGACGAGCAGGCGAACATCGACTGGGCCCAGGCCCTGGAGCGGGACGGCGTCCACGTGGTCTACGGGATGGTCGGGCTCAAGACGCACGCCAAGCTGACGCTGGTCGTCCGCCAGGAGGCGTCCGGCATCCGGCGCTACGTGCACGCGGCCACCGGCAACTACAACCCGATGACCGCGCTCGGCTACGAGGACGTCGGGCTCTTCTCCGCCGACCCGGACCTGGGCGCCGACGTGAGCGAGCTGTTCAACTTCCTGACCGGGTACAGCCGGCAGCGCCGCTACCGCCGGCTGCTGGTGGCGCCGGCATCGCTGCGCTCGGGCCTGCTCAGGCTGATCCGCGAGGAGGCGGCGCACCCGGATGGCCGGATCGTGATCAAGGCCAACAACCTGGTGGACGTGGAGATCATCGACGCGCTGTACGACGCCTCCCGGGCGGGGACGGAGGTCGACCTGATCATCCGCAGCATCTGCTGCCTGCGTCCGGGCGTGCCCGACCTCTCCGAGCGCGTGCGGGTGCGCTCGCTCGTCGGCCATTTCCTGGAGCACTCGCGCATCTTCCGCTTCGGGAGCGAGCGGCGCGGCGAGCAGTACTACATCGGCTCGGCCGACGTGATGGACCGGAACCTCGACCGGCGCGTGGAGGCCGTCGTGCCCGTCACCGACCCGGCCCTGCAGGCGCGCCTGGCCGAGATCCTGGACGTCGAGCTGGGAGACGACGTGCTGTCCTGGCAGCTCGACGCGAACGGCGGCTGGCGGCGGGTGCCCACGATCGTCGGGCTCAACGCCCAGGAGCGCTTCATGGCGCTCGCGCTCGAGCGGGCGAGGGAGCACGTCGCGGCCGGGGTCCGCAGGCTGGGTGGAGCGGTCGAGTCCGAGGGCGTCTACGCGGTGGATTCCGGTGCCGGCCTCCCCTGAGCGCCAGCTGACCCTGAGCGCCGCACCCGCCTTCCACCTGCCGGACCTTTCCGGTCTCCCGGGCGGGGTCGTGGTGAGCCCGGAGCGGGAGGTGCGGCTGGAGACGACCTGCTTCGACACCCCCGACCTGCGCCTGGCCCGCTGGGGTCTCAGCCTGCTCCACCGCGACCACCAGTGGACGCTGGCGATCCCCGACCGCAGCGGTGTCCCGGCCACTGAGCTGCGGTTCGAGGGCGGCGCCGAGCGGCCACCCGATGAGGCGGTGGCGCTGGTCAGGGCGTACGCACGCGGCGCCGCGCTGGAGCCGGTGGCCCGGATGTCCAGCTGGAGCCGGCGCGTGGCGCTGGCGGACGCGTCCGGCCGGCGGCTGGGCGAGGTGGTCGACGACGAGATCTCCGTCCTGGACGGCGGCCGCGTGGTGGCGCGCTACCGCGAGGTGGAGATCGACCTGGAGCGGGGGAGCGACGCGCTGCTGCGACCGCTGCGGGACCGCCTGCGGCGGGCTGGCGCCGGGAAGGCCGACCCGATGCCGGTGTGCCTGCGCGCGCTCGGCCCGGCCGCCCGTGCCGAGCCCGACGTGGTGGTGCCGAAGCTGCCGCCGGAGCCCATCGCCGGCGACGTGGTGCGCGCGGCGCTGGCGGCCGGCGTCGAGCTGGTGCTCCGGTACGACCCGCTGGTCCGCATCGGCGGCGATCCCGAGCACGTGCACCAGGCCCGGGTGGGCACCCGCCGGCTGCGCTCGCACCTGCGCACGTTCCGGTCGCTGCTGGACCGCGAGTGGGCTGCCGGGCTCCGCGACGAGCTGGGCTGGCTGGCCGGCGAGCTGGGCGCGGTGCGTGATGGAGAGGTGCTCCACGACCGCCTCCTGGTCCGGATCGCGGCGCTCCCCGCGGTGGACGAGGCCCCGGCCGCCGCGCTGGCGGAATCGCTGGCGGCGACGGTCGCGACCGCTCGGGCCCGGCTGCTGGAGGCGATGTCCACCCAGCGCTACTTCGACCTGCTCGAGCGCCTGGTCGCGGCCGCCGCCGAGCCGCGGCTCACGGAGGCGGCCGCCAGCCCCGCTTCGACCGTGCTGCTCGGGGTGGTCCGCGCACCGTGGCGAGACCTCCGGCGTGCCGTGCGCGCGCTGGGCGAGCACCCGGCCGACGAGGAGCTCCACCGCGTGCGCATCCTCGCCAAGCGGGTGCGCTACGCGGCCGAGGCGGCGGCCCCCGCGCTGGGCGGCGATGCCGCCCGGTTCGGCAAGCTGGCGGCCGCGGTCCAGACCGAGCTCGGCGAGCACCAGGACAGCATCACGATGCAGGCGTGGCTGCGCGGCGCCGCCAACGGGCGCCGGCGGGCGTTCGTGGCCGGCGAGCTGACCGCGATGGAGGCGGTGCAGGCCCAGGCGGCCCGCGACCGCTGGCCGGCCGCCTGGCAGCGCCTCGACCAGAGGAAGGCGCGGGCCTGGCTGACCAGGTGACGCGCCGGCCGGGCGCGACCCCGCCGGTGACCGTGAGGGCCGCCGGGGGCATCGTGTGCCGGCCGGGCCCCGGCGGCCTCGCGGAGGTGGCGGTCATCCACCGGCCCCTGCAGGACGACTGGACGCTCCCCAAGGGCAAGCTCGAGGGGCACGAGACGCCGGAGCGGGCGGCGCTGCGCGAGGTCGAGGAGGAGACCGGGCTTCGCTGCGAGATCACCCGGCCGGCGGGCTGCACCGCCTACGTGGACGCGCGTGGGCGGGACAAGATCGTGTGCTACTGGATCATGCGCCCGCTCGACGGCCGGTTCCAGCCCAATGTCGAGGTCGACGGGATGCGCTGGCTGACGGTCGACGAGGCGCTGAAGGTCCTGAGCTACCCGGTCGACCGCGCACTGCTGTCCGCACAGGATCTCTGTTAAGACTCTGCGCTGAGCAGCTATGATGCGGCGGTCCATGGAACGCGCCGAGGTGACGCCGGGCGTGCCCGGACCGCCCCGTCAGATCGTGGTCACGCCGGTGGACGAGGCCGCGATCGTGGCATGGGATCGCCCTGCCGGGGGGGCATCCGTCACGCACTACGAGGTCACGCCGGTGTACGGCTGGACGCCGCTGCAGGAGCGCGCCGTGACAGTGGACGGCTCCGCCGCCAGCGCGCTGGTCCGCCACCTGGCGAACGGCACGACGTACACCGTTCGCGTGGTCGCGTGGCACAACGGGCGGGCCGGGGATGCCGCCATGTCGGCGCCGTTCGAGCCCAACCCGCCGCCCGCGTCTCCGATCAGCGTTGTCGCGTCCCCGGGCGAGCAGTCGGCGACCGTGCACTGGCAGCCGCCGGCAGGAGGCGGACCGGTGGACCGGTATCGCGTCCGCGCCTCGCCGGCCGGCGGGCAGCCGTGCGAGGTGCCGGCCGCGCAGACCAGCGCGCTGGTCACGGGCCTGCGCAACCGCGCCCGCTACACGTTCACGGTCGAGGCGGTGAACGGCGCGGGCGAGAACGTCTCCTCGCCGTCCAACCCCGTCTGGCCAGGCGACGACGTGCCGCCGTGGATGTTTCCGCTGGAGCTGGCCTACCTGCTGTTCCTGGGTGCGCTGGCCGTCCTCTACGCGCTGCGCTACCAGCCCGTCGGGATCGGCCAGGTGACCATCCCGGTGCTGCGGGACGTGGTGCCACCGGTCGTGGCGGGCGTGCCGGTGAGCATCCCCTGGTTCGGGGCGCTGGGCGCCGTCATGATCGGCCTGTACGGCGTGTTCGACCACAGCCACCGCGACTGGGACCGGGGCCTGAACGCGTGGCACGTGGCCCGGCCGTTCACGGGCGCGGTGCTGGGAACGACGGGCGTGGTCCTGTTCGCGTCGGTCATCAGGGCGACGGGCGTCACCGCCGCGTCGCCGGACTCGCTGGGCAAGCTGGTCTACTTCGCCATCGCGTTCGTCGTGGGCTTCCGCGAGGAGACGTTCCGGCAGCTCATCAAGCGTGTGGCGGACCTGCTGGTGGGCCCGGGACAGCTCATGTGGCGCCCGTCGTCCCAGCCGCCGTCGTTCTCCGTCCCGGCGCCGCCGGCTGCTCCTCCGCCGCATCAGCCGCCACCGGCCCGGCCGGTCGCGGGGCCGCCCCCGGGACCTTCGACGATCTCCATCACCGGCAAGAACTGAACTTCAGAGGTTGTGCCGAAGTGGACCGGCCGCTCTCCTCAGCATCCGTTCCGGGGGGGTGTCCCCCCAGATAAGCGCGCGCCAGGTTTCTCCGCCGACATCCGCCCAGCTGGAGTCCGCGGCGGCTGCTGTGGCGCGCCTCGTGCCCCGGGCGCCGGTGCTGCCGAGCGCCCGGCTGGTGCCCGCGGGCGCTCGCGGCCTGCTCCGCGTGGAGTGCCTGAACCACGCCGGCTCGTTCAAGCTGCGGGGCGCCGTCGCCGCGCTGGCGGCCCTGCCACCGGGCCGGTCGGTCGTGGCCTGCTCCGGCGGGAACCATGGCCTGGCCGTTGCCGTTGCCGGCGAGGCGATGGGAGTGAGCGTCACCATCGTGCTCAGCGGCCGCGCGGAGCCGGCCAAGATCGGGAAGATCAGGCGGACCGGCTGCCGCCTGGTCCTCCATGGCGAGACCTACGACGAGGCCGAGCGGCACGCGATCGAGCTGAGCGAGCGCACGGGCGCCACCTTCGTGTCGCCGTACAACGACGCGGCGGTGATCGCGGGCCAGGCCACGATCGGGCGCGAGCTGGTCGCGGAGCTGGGTGACGACCTGACGATCGTGGTGCCGGTCGGCGGCGGCGGCCTGGCGGCCGGGGTGGCCCTGGCGGCCGGCCGGGCGGTGACCGCCGGCGCGGAGACCGAGCGGTCGCCGGCGATGTCGGCGGCGCTGCGAGCCGGGCGGCTGACGCCGATCGAGCCGGGGGAGACGCTCGCGGACACGCTGACCGGCAACCTGGAGCCGGGCACGGTGACCTTCCCGCTGGTCCGCGACCACGTGGCGGCGGTGGTCACCGTCACCGAGGCGGAAATTGCGGACGCGATGCGCTTCCTGCACACTGAGCACGGCCTGGTCGCGGAGGGCGCCGGCGCGGTGGCCGTGGCGGCTGTCCGCTCCGGCCGGGTGCCCGTCCGCACCGCGGCGTGCGTGGCCGTGGTGACGGGCCGGAACATCGATCCGCTCGCCTATGCGCGGGTCCTCACGGGCGGCTCCTGACAGCCGGCCACGGAGGGAGCACGTCCGGTTCGAGGGAGGAACGCCATGAGGCTGCTTGGGCTGCCCACCGACCGCCTGGCGGGCGCCGGGCCCGTCGTCGTCCGGCTGGTCGTCGGGGTGATCATGGCCGCGCACGGCCTGCAGAAGCTGAACCTGGGGCCCGAGAGGTTCGGCAGCACGACCCTCGCGTCGCTCGGCGTGCCGCTCCCGCACGTGATGGCCTACGTGGTGACCTTCACGGAGCTGGCCGGCGGCATCCTGCTCATCGCCGGCCTGCTGTCGCGGCTGGCGGCCTTCGCGCTCCTGGTGGACCTCACCACGGCGATGACCCTGGTCAAGTCGCACGTCGGGCTCATCGCCCCGCCGGGGCGCGGCGCCGGGGCCGAGCTCGAGCTCGCGCTCATCGCCGGGTTCCTGACCATCCTCCTGGTGGGCCCGGGCAGGGTCTCACTCGACCACCTGCTCAGAGTGGAGAGCACCCCGCGTCAGCAGAGCGCGGCGCCTGGGCCGGCGCTGTCCGGCGACCGAATCTGACTCCGCCGCTGTCGCACCGGCCTCAGGCCAGGACGCTCGCCAGGCCGGCGCCCACCTCGGCGAACGTCGTCGCCGGCAGGTAGCGGCCGCCGGCTCGGCGGGCCAGCTGCCGGCAGCGCTCGATCGCCTCGCCCTCCGAGCTCGTGCCCAGCACGTGCAGCCGGTCGATGCCGGCCAGGGCCGTCAGCGGATCGCCGCCCTCGGTGGCCAGGCAGTCGCTCATCACGATCGCCAGGCGCTCGGGGGCCGCGGCGCGGGCCAGCTGGGACGCCGCCGTGCGCAGGGCCAGCGCGAGGTTGGTGGTGCCGTGCGCCCGCAGGCGCAGGATGTCCCGCACCAGGCGCTGCGCCGGCCGGGGGCGGCCCTGGGCCTGCAGGACGATCGCGTCGCGGTTGAACGCCACCACGCTGCAGTCCGCGCGGCCGGCGGCCGCGAGCGCCATCGCCGCGGCGGCCACCGCGGCCAGCGCCACGCTCCGGCCGCGCATCGACCCGCTCTGGTCGATCAGCAGGCAGGCCGCGGGACGCGCCGATCGCCAGTCGCGGAGGACGAGGTCCGCGGCCGAGCGGGGCCGGCCCGCGGCGCGTTCGAGCGTGCGCTCCAGGTCGAGGTCGCCCTCCGCGATCCCGGCCTCGGCGGCCAGCCTCCGGTAGCCACGGCGCGCCGGCTGTCCGCTGCGCGCCATGCGCACGAACACCCGGGCGGCCAGGCGTCGCGCCCGCTCGCGCAGGGCCGGGTCGGTCGCGCTGGCCAGGTCGGTGAGCAGGGCGGCCGCCTGGTCGGGGTCGCGCCGGCGCAGCTCCTCGAAGGCGCGCTCGTCGAGCTGGCCCACCTCGGGCGAGACGTCCGCCATGTCGGGGTGGGCCGCCGCCAGCTCCGACCGGCTGCGCGTCCGCCTGCTGGCGTCGCGCAGCGCCTGTTCCGCGCCCTGGCCCTCCAGCACCCGGCCGACTCCGCCGCGTGGCGCGGGCGGCGGCGTGCGGCCGTCGTCCGGCGGAGCCTGGTCCACCAGCCGCTCGAAGATCTCCGTGACGATCTCCTCCGGCCGGCGCTCGCAGCCGTCGTCGAGGCGGATGCGGCCGGAGAATGCCGCCAGCGCCGCGTCCAGCAGCGTCGCCCGCGCCGCGGGGGTCTCCTCCCGCAGCCGGCCCAGGCCCTCCGCCAGGTGCACCATGTCGATGGCGCCGCGGACGGACGACCCCATCCGCACGTCGCGATGCGCTCGCGTGGCGCGGGCGATGGCGACCGCGAGGGGCGTGTGGGGCGAATCCAGGTTCGCGGCCCTGGCCACGATCCACCGCTCGGCGGCCTCGTCCTGGTAGGGAATGGCGATGCGGCAGACCCGGTCGTAGACGGCCTGCCCGATGCGTGCGGTGCCCACCGCGTCGAACGGGTTCATCGCCGCGACCAGCCGGAAGCCGGGCTGGGCCCTGACCATGCCCAGCCTGGGCACGTGGACCTCGCCCTCCGCCAGCGCCGTGATGAGGACGTTGAGCGTCTCCTCCGGGACGCGGTTGAGCTCCTCGACGTACAGCAGCCGGCCCTCCCGCAGCGCGCGAAGCAGCGGGCCCTCGACGAACGCCTCGGGCCGGTAGCCGCCCTCCAGCACCAGCGCCGGGTCGTGCTGGCCGAGCAGCCGGGCCGGCGTCAGCTCGGCGTTCCCCTCGACGAAGACGAGGCCGATGCCCTCGGCGTCCGCCACCGCGCGAAGCAGGCTCGACTTGCCCGTGCCGGGCGGCCCCTCCAGGACGACGTGCCGCCCGGACTCCAGCGCGGCGCTCAGGACCTCCGCCTCGCGGCGGAGGCCCACGATGTCGCGCTCGACACGCTCCATCAGGCGCCGGCCGTAGCCCCGGCCGGCGCCGGGATCAGTGCTCGTGGACGATCACGCCCCGGACGTTCTTGCCATCGAGCAGGTCCTGGTAGCCCTGATTGATCTCGTCCAGCGTGTACGTCTTCGTGACCAGCTCGTCGAGCTTGATGTCGCCGGTCCGGTACAGGTCCAGCATCTTCTTGATGTCGTAGATGGGATTGGCGGAGCCGAACAGCGAGCCCTGCACCCGCTTCTGGAACAGCGTGAGCATGGCGCCGTTCAGGTGGATCGTCTTCTCCATCAGGTTGCCCAGGCCGGTCACGGTCACGGTGCCGCCCTTGCGCACGACGTTGAACGCGTGCTCGACGACGTCCTCCTTGACCACCCCGACCGTGACGATGGCGTTGTCCGCGCCGACGCCCAGCGTCAGGTTGGTCACCAGCTCCTGCGCCGCCTCGGCGGAGGCCGCGCTGTGCGTGGCGCCCAGCTCCTCGGCCTTCTCACGCTTGAAGGCGATGGGGTCGACGGCCACGACGTTCTTGGCCCCCGCGTGGCGGGCGCCCTGCACGGCGTTGATGCCGATGCCGCCGATGCCGTAGATCACGACCGTCTCGCCCGCCCGCACGCCGGCCGCGTAGACCGCCGAGCCCCAGCCGGTCGGCACGCCGCAGCCCACCAGGACGGCCTTCTCCAGCGGCAGGTCCGGGTCGATCGGCACGCACGAGTACTCGGAGATGACCGCCCACTGCGAGAAGGTGCCGAGCATGCAGAACCCGCCCAGCTCCTCGCCGTCGAGATGGCCGCGGAAGGTGCCGTCGGGCATCTTGCCATCGAGGATCGAGGCGCCCATGTCGCAGAGGTTCTGCTGGCCCGTGGAGCAGAACCGGCACTGGCCGCAGGCGGGGATGAACGAGCAGACGACGTGGTCGCCCTTCTTCACGCGCGTGACGCCGACGCCGACCTCCTCGATCACGCCGGCGCCCTCGTGGCCGCCGATGATCGGGTATCTGCTCGGCATGTCGCCGGTCCTGAGATGCTCGTCCGAGTGGCACAGCCCGGCGGCGACGAACCGGATCAGGACCTCGTGCTCACGGGGCGGGTCGAGCTCCAGCTCGGTCACCTCCCAGTCCGTATGCGGCGCCCTGATGATGGCGGCCTTCGTTCTCATCGCCACGAACTCTCCCTTCCACTTGATGCATTGCTACGCATCGCCGCTGCCGGCTTCCGCTCACCCGGTACGCAGCGGTACAACCGGGCGACTGATCGAACATACTCCTCACCGGCTCCGGCCACAATTGAGTCTGCTGTAAATGACCGCCCCCAGCCTGCTCGACCCGCTTCCGCTGCGCGGGGGCCGGCGCGCCGCCAACCGGATCGTCTTCGCCGCCCACGTCACCAACCTCGCCGAGGGGGGCCTGCCCGGCGAGCGCATGTGCGCCTACTACGAGCGGCGGGCGCGCGGCGGCGCGGGCCTCATCGTCCTGGAGGAGGCGTTCGTCCACCCGTCGAGCCACCCGTACGAGCGGGCGGTCCGGGGCGACGACCCCGCGATCGTGCCCGCCTACCGCCGGCTGGCGGAGCGCCTGCACGACGCCGGCGCCCTGGCCGTCGCGCAGCTCGGCCACGCGGGGATGCAGGGCAGCGGCCACGTGCGCAAGCAGGCGCTGTGGGCGCCGTCGGCCGTGCCCAACCCGGCCACCCTGGAGATGCCCAAGGTGATGGAGCCGGAGGACGTCGCCGCGGTGGTGGAGGGGTTCGCCATCGCCGCCAGGCACGCGGTCGCCGGCGGCCTCGACGGCGTGGAGGTCAACGCCGGCCAGCACTCCCTGGTGCGGCAGTTCCTCTCCGGGCTGACGAACCAGCGCGATGACGACTACGGCGGCGACGCCGCTCGCCGGCGGCGCTTCGCGTGCGAGGTGATCGCCGCAGTGCGCAGGGAGGTGGGCGACGTCGTTCTCGGCCTCCGGCTGTGCTGCGACGAGCTCGCGCCGTGGGCGGGGATCACGCCCGGCGAGGCGCCCGGGCTCGCGGCCGCGCTGATCGAGGGGGTCGACTACGTCAGCGTCGTCGCCGGCTCGATCTTCTCGGTGGAGGAGACACGACCGGGGCTGCACCGCCCGCCAGGCCACCTGCTGGGCCTGGCGGCGGCCGTGCGCGAGCGGCTGGACGGCATTCCCGTCCTCGCCAGCGGCAGCCTGGTCGACCCCGCCCAGGCGGCGGCGGCCATCGCGACCGGGCAGGCCGACGCCTGCGAGATGACGCGCGCGCTGATCGCGGACCCCGACCTGCCGCGCCGTCTGGCCGAGCACCGCGCCGGCGCGGTTCGGCCGTGCGTCCGGTGCAACCAGGACTGCGCCGTCCGCTCGGCCGCCAACGCGGTCGTGAGCTGCGTCCACAACCCCGAGGCGGGGCACGAGGCCGAGTTCCCGGCGCCGGCGCCGGCGCCGCGGGCGCGACACGTGGTCGTGGTGGGCGGCGGCCCCGCCGGCCTGGAGGCGGCGCTGGTGGCCGGGCGGCGGGGCCACCGCGTGACGCTGCTGGAGCGAGCGGGGGCGCTGGGCGGCACGCCGCGAGCGGTGGCGGCGGCGGGCCAGCGCGAGCCGTTCGGCCTGGTCTCCTCGTGGCGCGCCGAGCGCCTGGCGGAGCTGGACGCGGACGTGCGGCTGGGGGTCGACGCCTCCCCCGCGCTCCTGGCGGAGCTCCGGCCGGACGTGCTGATCGTGGCGACGGGGGCGCGACCGCGGCCGGCTGAGGGACTGCCCGGCGGCGACCTGCCCCACGTCGTGTCGGTCCGCGACGTGCTGGCCGGGCGCCTGCCGGGCTCCGGTCGGGTGGCGGTGCTGGACCGCCAGGGCGCCTACCCCGCGATCGACGCGGCGCGCCTGGCGGCCGGGCGCGGACGCGCGGTCACGGTGCTGACGGAGGACCCGTACGTGTCGAGCCAGCTCGGCGCGACCGGCGAGCTCTCGCCGTGGTACCGCGAGGCGGCGGTGCTGGGCATCGAGCTGCGGTCGCTGGCGATGGTGCGAGAGGTGCTGCCCGGCGCGCTGCGGCTGCGGCACCGCTTCGGGGGCGACGACGAGGAGCTGGAGGCCGACTGCGTCGTGCTGGCCGACCACGAGCTGCCGGACGACGACCTGTACCGCGGCCTCCTGGGTGCGCTGCCCGGCGTGGAGGTGCGGCGCGTGGGGGACTGCGTCGCGCCGCGGCGCGTGCTGCACGCGGTCCTGGAGGGCGGTCGGGCCGGGCGCGAGGCGTAGGGGTCCTACTCGGCGTGGTCTGACCGGCTGCTCTCCAGCGCGAGGGCGATCAGCTCGCGGTGGCTGCGCAGCAGGCCCGGCGGCAGGGCGTCCGGTGGGAACAGGTCGGCGGCCAGCACCTCGCGCTCGTCCAGCCGAACGGCGCCGCCCGCGAGCCGGGCCGTGTAGACGACCTCGATCCGCATGCGGTACCCGCTGGACACGCACAGCAGGCGCTGCCCGGCGATGCGGAACCCGGTCTCCTCACGCAGCTCGCGGGCCAGGGCGTCCTCCAGCCGCTCGCCAGGGTGCGCGTACCCCCCGGGCAGGCCCCACGAGCCCTCGGGCCAGAACCGGTGCCGGAGGAGCAGGACCCG
>DASYBH010000401.1:0-5504 GCA_036500885.1 Candidatus Dormiibacterota bacterium | reverse complement strand
CGCATCATGGCGGCGCTCTTCTACGAGCCGTCCACCCGCACCAGGCTCTCGTTCGAGTCGGCGATGATTCGCCTCGGCGGCCGGACGATCGGCACCGACAACGCCCGCGAGTTCTCCAGCGTGGCCAAGGGCGAGACGCTGGAGGACACGATCCGCATCGTGGCCGGCTACGCCGACGTCATCGTGCTGCGCCACCACGAGGCGGGCGCGGCGCGCCGGGCGGCGGCGGTCAGCGACGTGCCCGTGATCAACGCGGGCGACGGCAGGGGCCAGCACCCGACGCAGTCGCTCCTCGACCTGTACACGATTCGCGACGAGCTCGGCCGCCTTGACGGGGTGCGGGTCGCGATGGTCGGCGACCTGGCCAACGGCCGCACGGCCCGCTCCCTCGCCTACCTGCTCGGCAAGTACCGCGATGTCGAGGTCTGGTTCGTCGCGCCACCGCAGGTCGCGATGGGACGCGACATCAAGCACCACCTCCACGAGCACGGGGTGCCCTGGCACGAGACCGAGAACCTGGACGCGGTGCTGCCGGCGGTGGACGTCATCTATCAGACGCGCATCCAGAAGGAGCGCTTCGCCGACGAGGCGACCTATCGGGCGGTGAAGGGGGTCTACGTGATCGGCCCCGAGGCAATGGCCCGGTTGGGCCGGGAGGCGATCGTGATGCACCCGCTGCCAAGGCTGGACGAGATCGACCCAGCTGTCGACGCCGATCCGCGAGCTGCCTATTTCCGGCAGGCGCGCAACGGCGTGCAGGTTCGGATGGCGCTGCTCGACATGGTGCTCTCTTGAGCACGGCGCAGCCCGACGCCGAACCGCGCGTCAAGGCGACAGTGATGGACGCCGAGGCGATGCGCCGCTCGCTGTCCCGCATCGCGCACGAGATCGTGGAGCGCAACCGGGGTGTGGACGACCTCGTCGTCGTCGGGATCATGTCGCGGGGCGACGTCCTGGCCCGGCGCCTGGCCGAGCGGCTGGAGCGCATGGAGTCCCGGCCCGTGCCGTACGGGGCCCTGGACCCCAGCCGGCACCGCGACGACCTCCATCTCTCGCCGCCCCCTCCGCGCCCGCCCTCGCGCGTGCCGAACGTCGACGGCCGCGTGGTGATCCTCGTCGACGACGTCATCTGGCACGGACGCACCGTTCGCGCGGCGATGGACGCGCTGATGGAGTTCGGGCGGCCGCAAGCGATCCAGCTGGCCGTGCTGGTCGACCGCGGCCACCGCGAGCTGCCGATCCGGCCCGACTACGTCGGCAAGAACGTCCCGACCGCGGAATCGGAGCGCGTCGAGGTGCTGCTGGAGGAGACGCACGGCGCGGACCTGGCGGTGATCCTGCATGCCTGAGCCCGAGCCGCGCCACGCCGCACTGGTGCTGGAGGACGGCAGGTCCTTCGCCGGCCGCGCGCTGGGGGCGCACGTGCTGGGCGAGGGCGAGGTCGTGTTCAACACCGCCATGACCGGCTACCAGGAGGTGCTGACCGACGCCTCGTACGCCGGTCAGATGCTCTGCATGACCTACCCGCTCCAGGGCAACTACGGCACCCGCCCGGCCGACCGGGAGTCGGAGCGCGCGTGGGCCAGGGGCTTCATCGCCCGCTGGGCCTGCGAGCGGCCCTCCCATCACTCCTCGGCCGCCACCCTCGACGCGTTCCTGCGGACGCACGGCGTGCCCGGCATCTCCGAGGTCGACACGCGCGCCCTCACCCGCCACCTGCGCACGCACGGCGCCCTGCGGGCGGTCATCTCGCACGAGCCCGAACCGCCCGGCGCCGCCCGGCTGGCGGAGCTGCACCAGCTGGCTCGCAGGGTGACGCCGCTCTCCGACCAGGACCTGGTGGCGGAGGTCTCTCGTACCACCGCGGAGGAGTGGCTGGAGCCGCTGCCGCCCGAGCTGCGCCGGCGCGGTTACGCCGAGGGCGCCGGACTGACCATCTGCGTCGTCGACTACGGGGTGAAGTGGAACATCCTGCGCTCGCTGCGCCAGCGCGGCTGCCGTGTGGTCGTGCTGCCCCACACCGCGACATGGGAGGACGTGCGGGCGACCGGCGCCGACGGCCTGCTCCTGGCCAACGGGCCCGGCGATCCCGCCACCCTGGAGGGCCCGGTCGAGCTGTGCCGCGCGGCCATGGGCAGGATGCCGCTGTTCGGCATCTGCCTCGGCCACCAGATCCTGGGTCTCGCGCTGGGCGCCACCACCTCGCGGCTGCCGTTCGGCCACCACGGCGCCAATCACCCCGTGAAGGAGCTGGCGACGGGGTCCGTCCAGATCACGAGCCAGAACCACGAGTTCCAGGTGGACGCCGCCAGCCTGCCCGACGGCGAGTTCCACATCAGCCACATCAACCTGAACGACGGCTCGGTGGAGGGCCTGGCCCACCGCTCGCTGCCCGTGTTCAGCGTCCAGTACCACCCGGAGGGCTGCCCGGGGCCGACCGACAATCACCACCTGTTCGACCGGTTCGTGGACGTCGTGCGGACCGGCAGCGCGGTGCCGCACCCGGTGGGTGGCGCCGCTCCGGGCCCGCCCGCCCCGCGGAAGGTGCTGATCATCGGGTCGGGCCCGATCGTGATCGGCCAGGCGGCGGAGTTCGACTACGCCGGCACGCAGGCCTGCAAGGCGCTGCGCGAGGAGGGCGTGGAGACGGTCCTGGTCAACTCCAACCCGGCCACGATCATGACCGACGAGGACGTGGCCGACCGCGTCTACATCGAGCCGCTGACCGTGGAGACCGTGGAGAAGATCATCGAGCGCGAGCGGCCGGACGCGGTGCTGCCCACGCTGGGCGGGCAGACCGGGCTCAACCTGGCCATGGAGCTGCACCGCTCGGGCGTCCTGGCCCGCTGCGGCGTGCGCTTCCTGGGCGCCGACGCCGAGGTGATCCGGCGGGCCGAGGATCGGGAGGCGTTCAAGCAGCTCCTGTTCGACCTCGGCGAGCCGGTGCCGCCGTCCCGGGTCTGCGAGACGCTCGTGGATGCGCGCGCGTTCGCGGCTGAGATCGGGCTGCCCCTCGTCGTGCGCCCCGCGTACACGCTGGGCGGCACGGGCGGCGGCTTCGTGACCACGCCGGAGGAGCTGGACCGCGTGGTGCGGGGCGGGCTGGCGGCGTCGCCGATCGGCCAGGTGCTGGTCGAGCGCTCGCTGTGGGGCTGGAAGGAGATCGAGTACGAGGTGATGCGGGACGCGGCCGACACCTGCATCACCGTCTGCAACATGGAGAACCTGGACCCGATGGGCGTCCACACGGGCGACTCGATCGTGGTCGCGCCGGCGCAGACGCTCTCCGACCGCGACCACCAGATGCTGCGCGCCTCGGCGCTGCGCATCATCCGGGCGCTGGGCATCGAGGGCGGCTGCAACGTCCAGTTCGCGCTGGACCCGGAGAGCTCCACGTACCAAGTGATCGAGGTCAATCCGCGGGTCAGCCGCTCGTCGGCTCTCGCCTCCAAGGCGACCGGCTACCCGATCGCCAGGGTGGCGGCCAAGGTTGCCGCCGGTCGCCGCCTGGACGAGATCCGCAACCAGGTCACCGGGCGCACCTTCGCCGCGTTCGAGCCGGCGCTCGACTACGTGGTGGTGAAGGTGCCGCGCTGGCCGTTCGACAAGTTTCCTGGCGCCGACCGGCGGCTGGGGACGCAGATGAAGTCGACGGGCGAGGTGATGGCGATCGAGCGCACGTTCGAGGGTGCGCTCGCCAAGGCGCTCCGCTCGCTGGAGCAGCGGCAGCCGGATGCTTCGGAGCTGGACGACCCGGCGCTGATCGAGGAGCCCAACGACCGCCGGCTGTTCGCGCTGGTGCACGCCCTGGGTGGCGGCGCGGTTCCGTCCGACCTGGCCCGCCGCAGCGGCATCGACGTGTGGTTCCTGGAACGGATCCAGGCGATGCTCCGCCAGCCCGAGCCGGCGGGACCACCGACCTACAAGCTCGTCGACACGTGCGCCGCCGAGTTCGAGGCGGCGACGCCGTACTACTACTCGTGCGCGGGCGAGGAGGAGTCGGAGGCGCGTCCGGAGCCGGGCCGGTCCGTGCTGGTGATCGGCTCCGGCCCGATCCGCATCGGCCAGGGCATCGAGTTCGACTACTGCTCGGTGCACGCAGCCTGGGCGCTCCGCGAGGCCGGGGTCCGGGCGATCATGGCCAACTCCAACCCGGAGACGGTCTCCACCGACTTCGACACCTCTGACCGGCTCTACTTCGAGCCGCTCGACCTCGCGTCGGCCGGGGCCGTGGCACGCACCGAGGGGGTCTCCGGGGCGGTGGTGCAGTTCGGAGGACAGACCGCGATCAACCTGGCCGAGGCGCTCGGGAACTGGGACGTCGCGATCCTGGGCTCCTCGGTCGAGGCGATCGACCTCGCCGAGGACCGTCGCCGCTTCGCGGCCGCGCTGGAGGCGATCGGCGTGCCCCAGCCGATCGGCGACACCACCACGTCGATCGACGAGGCGCTGGCCATCGCCGAGCGGATCGGCTACCCGGTGCTGGTCCGGCCGTCGTACGTGCTGGGCGGCCGCGCCATGGAGATCGTGCGCGACTCCGAGGAGCTGCGCCGCTACATGGAGTGGGCGCGCCAGGCGCTGCCGCGCGGCTCGGTGCTGGTGGACAAGTACCTGATGGGCGCCGAGGTGGAGGTGGACGCCATCTCGGACGGCGAGACGGTCGTCATCCCGGGCATCATGCGTCACGTGGAGCGCGCCGGCGTCCACTCCGGCGACTCCTTCGCCGTGTATCCCGCCAACGGGCTCGAGCCTGGCGAGGAGGCGGACATCGTGGACTACACGATCCGCATCGCGCGCCACCTGGGGCTGCGCGGACTGGTCAACGTCCAGTACGTGGTCCACCGCGGGAGGGTGCAGGTGCTCGAGGTCAACCCCCGGGCCTCGCGGACGGTGCCCATGCTGTCCAAGGTCACCGGCGTGCCGATGGTCAGGCTGGCGACGCAGGTGATGCTGGGCGAGCGCCTGGCCGACCTCGGCTTCGCGTGCGGACTGGTGCCGGCGCGGCCGCTGGTTGCGGTCAAGGCGCCCGTCTTCTCGATGAGCAAGCTGGCCGCCGTCGATTCGTACCTGGGCCCCGAGATGAAGTCGACGGGCGAGGTGATGGGCGTCGACCGGACGCTGGCGGGAGCGCTGTCCAAGGCCTTTCAGGCGGCCGGCATGGGTGTGCGGCCCGGGGGCAGCGCCCTGCTGACGATCGCCGACCCCGACAAGCCCGAGATGTTCTCGATCGTGTCGCGGCTGACGCAGCTGGGCTACCGCATCCACGCCACGGCGGGGACGGCGGCGGCGCTCCGGCGAGCCGGGTTCTCACCCGAGCCGGTCGCCAAGATCGGGGAGCCGGGACCGACGGTCGTCGACCTGATCGCGGACGGCGCCGTGGACCTGGTCATCAACACGATGACCGGGGTCACCGAGGCCGTGCGGCCGGGCCTGCCCGTGATCAAGGACGGGTTCGAGATCCGTCGCGCGGCGGTCGAGCGCCGCATCCCATGCCTGACGTCTCT
>DASYBH010000400.1:0-11014 GCA_036500885.1 Candidatus Dormiibacterota bacterium | reverse complement strand
CGGATTCTTCAAGTTCGGAAGACCGCTGATAGTCTCCGCAAATAGGGTATACGCGCGGTTCCCCGGCAGGTTCCAATACCCACCATGGTTTCATCGTCTATTCGGCACCCTCCTGTGTGCGTTCGGACTGCTAATCGCCGTACTCGGTCTGGCCTTCGCCAGATGATTCCGACAATAGATTTCATACATCCGCCTCCTGTCGCGATGGCGATGCCGAGCCTCCTTGCAGTCCAATTGCATCTCTATTTCCGAAACCCCGATGGGTCGCTGACGTGGTCCGCTTGGTTTACGCTCGTAACCATATCGTTGGTTTGGTCCCTCTGGGCCGTCGGAGTGCTTCTCGCGCCTGGCTGGGCACTTACACGTGTGGGTCTGGCCAATACGCGGCGAGCGGCAACGGTGCTAAGAGTCATGGGACTTGTGGCGGGTGCAGTGGCAGTTGTAGTCGCGGTTTTGGTCTTGAGTTCAGCCCCGGGCAGACTTTACTGAACTCCGCCCAGATCTCGCGTGTGCAGCGCGACGCGCGCACCCGCCACGTCGCCTCAGCGGACCTCGTAGCGTGCGATCGCGGCCTCGTCCAGGACGGCGCCCAGCCCCGGGCGGGAGGGCACCGCCACGCAGCCGCCGGCGTCGACTCGAACCGGCTCAGCGAGGAAGAAGTCACGCCGCTCGACCGTCCAGCTCGGCGGATCGTGCGGGAACTCGAGGAACGGCCCGCCGCCGACCCCGGCCGCGACGTGCAGGTTCGCGAGCATCCCGAGCCCGTTCGTCCAGGTGTGCGGCGTGAACCAGCGGTTCTTGACCAGGGCCAGCTCCCCCACCAGTCGCGCGCGCGACATCCCCACCGCCAGCACCACGTCCGGCTGGTAGACGTCGAGTGAGTCGGCGTCGAGGTGGTCCAGCAGCTCGGGCAGCGTGCGAACCATCTCGCCGGCCGCGATCCGGACCCCGGTCGCGGCGCGCAGCGACGCGTATCCGGCCAGGTCCGCGGCGGGCAGCGGCTCCTCGACCCAGAGCACACCCAGCTCGCGGAGCTCCTCCAGCGTCCGCCGCGCCGACATCGGGTCGAGCGCGGGATCGATGTCCCCCGGCATCCGCCAGGCCTGGTTCAGGTCGACCATGACCTCGACGGCCGAGCCGGCGGCCCTGCGCACCGCGCGCACGGTCGCGACGCCGTCCGCCAGACGCTCGCGCAGGAACCGGATCTTGACCGCGCGAAACCCCTGCTCCCGCAGTGCGAGCGCCGCCTCGGCCCGCTCCTCGGGGGACCTCACCTCGCCCCAGGAGGCATAGGCGGGGAGGCGGTCGGCGCTGCCGCCGAAGAGGACGGAGACCGGCTGGCCGGTCGACTGTCCGACGACGTCCCACAGCGCCGCCTCGAGCGGCCAGTAGCGGCCGGCGTGGAAGCCGATCGTCTCCAGCGTGCGGACGTGTCGCGCCATCTGGCGCGGGTCCCTGCCGGTGAAGAGGCCGGCGTAGGGCTCGAATCCGTCCATCGAGGCGCCGGAGCCGATCCCGACCAGGCCCTCGTCGGTCTCGACGCGCACGATCGTGGCGTCGAACCGGGTTCGCGGGACCGGGTCCCAGGCGGCCTGGAACGGCGGATCGAGTGGAAGCCGGAGCCGCCGGAGCTGGATGCCGGTGATCTTCACGACGCGCCGGCCTCGGCGGCCGGCGCCTGCAGCCGGCGCAGGTCGGCGATCGGGATGTGGCACCGCATCAGGTGCCCGGGCTCCGCCTCGACCAGGGGCGGCTGCTCCTGCTCGCAGATGCCGCCGAGCTTGCGTGGGCAGCGCGTGTGGAAGACGCAGCCGGTCGGAGGGTTGGTCGCGCTGGGGATGTCGCCCTGCAGCCGGATCGGGCGCCCGTCCCGCACCTCCAGGGTCGGCGCCGCGGAGAGCAGGGCCTCGGTGTACGGGTGGTGCGGGGCGGAGAACACGACGTCGGCCGGCCCCACCTCCATCAGCCGGCCGAGGTACAGCACGCCGATCCGGTCGGAGATGTAGCGCACGACGCCGAGGTCGTGCGAGATGAACAGGTAGGAGAGGTTGCGGTCGCGCTGCAGGCGCACGAGCAGGTTGAGGATCGCCGCCTGCACCGACACGTCCAGGGCGGACGTGGGCTCGTCGCAGATCACCAGCTCGGGGTCCCCGGCGAAGGCGCGGGCGATCCCGACCCGCTGCTTCAGGCCTCCCGACAGCTGCCGCGGGAGGGCGTCCAGCAGCGGGGCGTCGAGCCGGACCGACGCCGCCAGCTCGGCGACGCGCCGCGCCCTCGCCTGCCCGCGGAGGCCCAGCAGCTTGGTCAGGGGCCGCCCGATGATCCGGCGCACGGTGTGGCGCCGGTTGAGGGACGCATCCGGGTTCTGGAAGACGATCTGGATCGCGCGGGCCTGGTCCCGGCTGCGCCGGCCGACGCGTCCCGCCAGCGGCTCGCCATCGAACTCCACCCGGGAACCCCGGTCGGGGATGCCCAGGCCGGCCAGGACGTGGGCCAGCGTGGTCTTGCCGCTCCCCGATTCGCCGACCAGGCCGAAGACCTCGCCGGCCGCGATGTCCAGGTCGATGCCCGCCAGCGCCTGGAAGGGGCTGCCCTGCTGGACCAGCGTCCGCCGCAGGTTCCGCACCGAGACCGTCGGCCTGCCGTTCTTCGGAACCGGCGGCCTCGGCTCGTCCAGCCGCTCGGCGCTGGGCAGGTGCGGCGCGCGGTCGGGGAAGTGGCAGCGGCTGGCGTGCCCCTCGACGACCGCCGCCAGCGCCGGCTCCTCCTGCCGGCAGCGGTCCTCCGCGATCGCGCAGCGATCGGCGAACACGCAGCCGCTCACGGTGGCGCCGATGCCGGGCGGAAAGCCCGGGATCGTGTCCAGCGAGCCGATCGCCTTGCTGAGGCCCCAGTGCGGGATGCACCGCAGCAGGCCGACGGTGTACGGGTGACGGGGGTCGTTCAGCAGCTCGCGGGCCGGGCCCTCCTCGACCATCCGCCCCGCGTAGAGGACGCCCACCCGGTCGCACATGTTGGCGATCACCCCGAGGTTGTGGCTGATGAACAGGACGCTGGTGCCGAAGGACGCGCGGAGCTCGCGGATGAGGCTCAGCACCTCGGCCTCGACCGTCGCGTCGAGGCCGGTGGTCGGCTCGTCCAGGATCAGCAGGGTCGGGTTCGCGGCGAGCGCCATCGCGATCACGACCCGCTGCTGCATGCCGCCCGAGAGCTGGTGCGGAAAGCGCGCAGCCACGCGCGCGGGATCGGAGATCTGTACGCTCGCGAGCATCTCCAGCGCCCGCTCGCGGGCCTCGGCCCGTGGCGTTCCGGCCGTCACGAACGACTCCGCGACCTGGTCGCCCGTGCGGATGCTCGGGTTGAGGGCGGTGCCGGGGTTCTGGAAGACCATCGACACGGCCGTGGCGCGCAGCCGGCGCAGCTGCTCGTCCCCCATGTCCAGCAGGTCCTGGCCGTCGAGGACGATCGAGCCAGCGGTGATGCGGCCGTTGCGGGGCAGGTAGCGCATGGCCGCGTACGCGATGGTCGACTTCCCGCACCCGGACTCACCGACCAGCCCGTACGACTCCCCGGGCGCGATGGTGAGGGACACGCCCCGTATCGCCTCGCGGTCCCGGCCCCGGACCCGGTAGGCGAGCCGCAGGTCGGTGATCCGCAGTGCGGGAACCGAGGGGTCCGTGCCCATGCGTCAGCGGTCCAATGCCTGGGAGAGGCCGTCGGCGACCAGGTTGACCGCGACCACCAGGCTGGCGATCGCGAGCGCCGGGAACAGGACGGGCCACCAGAGGCCGCCGACCAGGAAGGAGTACTGCTCGAAGATGGACAGACCCCAGTCGGGCGCCGGCGGCTGGATGCCGAAGCCCAGGAACGAGAGGGTTGCTGTCGCGAAGATCGCGTAGCCCAGCCGGACCGTGAACTCCACCAGGACCGGCCCCAGCACGTTGGGCAGGATCTCGACGAACATCACGTACGGCGCGGCCTCCTGCCGCAGGCGGGCCGCCTGCACGTACTCCAGGTTGGCCTCCGTCAGGACGGCGGCGCGCACGGTGCGGGCGATGATCGGGGCGAAGACCAGCCCGATCACGAAGATCACCGCGCCGGTCGACGGGCCGAGCGCGACCAGCGCCAGCAGCGCGACGACGATCGCGGGGAGCGCGAGGAACGCGTCGGTGAGCCGCATCAGGCCCTCCTCGACGAAGCCGCCGGCGTAGCCGGCGACGAGCCCGATCGCCGTCCCGAGCGACGTGCCGAAGAGCGTCGCCAGCGGCGCCACCACGAGGATGCCGCGGGCTCCGAAGATGACGCGCGACAGGACGTCGCGGCCCAGCGAGTCCGTGCCGAACGGATGGGTGACGGACGGCGGCTGCAGCTTGTGCAGGATGTCGGGGGCGATCGGGTCATGCGGCGCCACCCTGCTGGCGAAGAGGGCGCATGCCACCCACAGGAGGAGCACCAGGCCGCCAACGACCACGGTCGGCGTCCGCGCCACCAGGCGGAGGACCTCCCCACGCGCCTCGCGTCGCTGCTGGGTGGCCGAGGCGGCCATGCCGGCCACGCTCATTCCGCGCCTCCCAGCCGGATGCGCGGGTTGACGAACGAGTAGCCGATGTCCGCCAGGAGGGTGGCGGTCAGGTAGACGGCGCCGACCGTCATGACGCCGGCCTGGAGGAGCGGGAAGTCCTTCTGCTGGGCCGAGGTGTAGAGCAGCTGACCGAGACCCTGGTAGTTGAACATCACCTCGATCACGACCAGACCGCCGATCAGGTAGCCCAGCTGCGTGGCCACCACCGCGATCGTCGGCATCAGCGCGTTGCGGAGCACGTGACGCACGACGACGGCCCCCCAGCTCAGCCCCTTGAGCACGGCGGTGCGCGTGTAGTCGGCGTCGAGGGCCTCGACCACGCCGGAGCGGGTGATCCGCGCGATGTACCCGAACAGGACGAGGACCAGCGGCAGGGCGGGGAGGATCAGGTGGTAGATCTGGGTCAGCGGGTCGGCGTCGGGCGGCACCTGGGCGCTGATGGGCAGCGCCTTGAGCGCGACGCTGAACACCAGGATCAGCACGATGCTGGAGACGAACTCGGGGACGATCGTCGCCGACAGCCCGGCGATCGTGATGACGCGGTCGGTGAGGCCGCCGCGGCGCAGCGCGGCGAGGATGCCGCCCAGCACGCCCAGCGGCACCACCATCACGAACGCGACCATTCCCAGCTTCAACGAGTTGACCACGCCCCGGCCGAGCAGCTGCGCGACCGGCACGTGGAACGACAGCGAGCTGCCGAGGTCGCCGCGGAGGAGGTCGCCGACCCAGCTCGCGTACTGCACCGGCAGCGGCCGGTCCACGCCCAGCGCGTGGTCGAGGGCCGCCACCGAGCGCGGGTCGGCGAACGGACCGAGGATCCGGCGCCCCACGTCACCGGGCAGCGCGTGGGACGCCAGGAACACGATCACGGACAGCAGCCACAGCGTGACGAGCGCCAGCCCGACGCGCCGGAGCAGGAATCGGAGCAACTGCCGTTCCCGCGGCTCAGCCGGTCAGGCCGGTCTTGCGCAGGTTGAGGTGCCCCATCCCCGTCGTCTCGACGCCCGCGATGTTCTTCTTGAGGGCGGTCAGCCAGTCGTAGTTGTACGGGATGATCAGCGGCGTCTGGTCGAGGAGCAGCTGCTCGATCTTCCCGGTCACGGTCCGCTGCGCCGACACGTCGACCGCCCTGACGTACTGCTGGAACAGCGCGTCGTAGGCGGGGTCGTTGAAGTGGGCCGCGTTCCAGGTGCCCTGCTTCGGATCGCCCAGCAGCGGCGCCTGGAGGAACGTGTTCGGCACGCCGCGGTGGCCGTAGTCGGTGATGCCCAGCGGTGAGCTGAGCCAGTACTTGTCGTAGTAGGTGGCCGAGTCGGTCACGTTGAGGTCGATGGTGATCCCGATCGCCTTGCCGGCGGCCTGGACCAGGGCGGCGAGGTCGGGGATCTCGCCCACCTTCTCGGTGTACAGGGTCACGCTGAACCCTGCCGACCTGCCCGCCTGGGCCATCAGGCTCCTGGCCCTGGCCACGTCCTGCGCGCGCTGGGCCACCGACGGGTCGCTGGACGGGAACATCTTGAAGATCGGGTGGTCGTTCGCGACCTGCGCCCTGCCGTTCCACAGGCCCGCGATGACCGCCTGGCGATCGATCGCGATGGCCAGCGCCTGCCGCACGAGCTTGTTGTCGAACGGCGGCTGGTCGGTCCGCATGTGGACCTGGCGGTGGGAGGAGGTCGGGATGTCGAGCACTGTCGTGTTGGGGTCGGTCAGGAGGGCCTGGCCCGTGCGGACGGAGAAGGAGCTCAGCATGTTGAGGCTGCCGGCCTGGAAGGCGAGGATCGCCGGCTGCTCGTCCGCGTAGAACTTGATGTCGATCCCATCCAGCGGTGGGACGTTGGCGCTGTCCCAGTAGGTCGGGCTGCGGTCGAAGGAGACCGACTCGTTGACCGAGTAGCTCTTCATCTTCCAGGGCCCCGTGCCGATGAACGTCCTGTCCCAGTTCCCGCTGTAGCTCGCCGGAAGGATGATCGCGTTGTAGTTGTCCGAGCTGACGAGGTAGGGGAAGTTGCCGTTCGGGCCGTCCAGCTGGAACTTCACCGTCGTGCTGTCGACCCTGGTCACGTTGCCCTTCGAGAGGACGCCGGCGAAGTTCGACAGCGCGTTGTTGCCCTTGAGGCCGGGGTCCGCCAGCCGGTTGAAGGTCGCCACGACGTCGTCAGCGGTCATCGGGGTGCCGTCGTTGAACTTGACGCCCTGACGGATCTTGAACGTCCAGGCCGAGCCGTCGGCGTTCGGCGACCAGCTCTCGGCGAGCACAGGGCGCAGCTTCAGGTCCTTGTCGGAGAACGCCAGGTACTCGCCGGCCAGGCCGAGGATGGTCAGGCGCCCGACGTCCGCGGTCAGCAGCGGGTCCATGGCGCCCGACGGCGTCTGGTGGCCGATGGTGATGCGGCCGCCCTTCTTGACGGTCTGGCTGGTGCCGGTGTTCGTGGATGTCGCCGACGAGCACGCCGCGAGGATCGCGCTCAACGTCGGGAGGCTGAGGCCCAGCACCGTGCCGGCGCGGACGAACTCACGGCGCGAGACCTTCCCGCTGAGCATCTCGTCGATCGCGTTGTTCTCCAGCTCGGTGCATCCGGAGCGGATGGCATCCAAACGGCGCCGCGGATTCCTGTCCATGGTTCCTCCTCTGCCGGGTGCTGAGCGGGCTCCCAGAGGTCTGCGTGAGCACCAGCCCGGTGTCCCCCCACGGGACTGCGGTTCCGTTACGGTACCAGGGTCAACCTATTGCTTGGCTCGTGGGCCTGCCCCCCTTTGCCTCTCGAGGACTCCCGACGTTCGGGGAGGCGGTGCGTCAGGGGTAGATGCCGCGGACGGTCGTGGCGTTGGCCACGCGCTGGACCGCCAGCACGTACGCCGCGCTGCGCATGTCGATGCGCTTGTTGACGCTGGCGTGCAGCACCTCGTAGAAGGCGCGCGTGATCACGTGGTGCAGCTTGGTGTTGATCTCCTCCTCCTCCCAGAAGAAGGCCTGCAGGTCCTGCACCCACTCGAAGTAGGACACCACCACCCCGCCGGAGTTCGCGAGGATGTCCGGGACCACGAAGACGCCTTTTTCGCCGAGGATGGCGTCCGCCTCGGGGGAGATCGCCGCGTTGGCGGCCTCGGTGATCAGCCGCGCCCTGATCCTCTCCGCATTGTGCTCGGTGACCTGGCGCTCGACGGCCGCCGGGACGAGCACCGTGACCGGGAGCTCCAGCAGCTCGGCCGGCGACACGCCCTCGGCCCTCTTGAACCCGCTGATGCCGCCGCGGAACTTGCGGTGCTCCGCAACGGCGGCCAGGTCCAGGCCGGCCGGGTTGTACGCGCCGCCCCTGGAGTCGCAGACGGCGACCACTCGCAGGCCGGCTTCCTGCAGCAGCCAGGCGGTCGACGCGCCGACCTTGCCGAAGCCCTGCACCGCCACGGTTGGCGCGTCGTCGCCGACGTGGAGGTACTTCAGCGCCTCCAGGGTCAGGTAGGTGACGCCGCGACCCGCCGCCTCCTGCCGGCCCTCGGAGCCGCCGATGTCCGTGGGCTTGCCGGTGACAGAGGCCGTCACCGAGTGGCCGGCGTGCATGGAGACGGTGTCCATGATCCAGGCCATGATCTGGGGGTTGGTACCCATGTCCGGCGCCGGGATGTCCTTCTCGGGACCGATGAGCAGGGCGATCTCGGTCGCGTAGCGGCGGGTGAGGTGCTCCAGCTCGTGGGTGGTCAGCGTCCTCGGGTCGACGACCACCCCGCCCTTGGCCCCGCCGTAGGGGATGCCCACGACCGCGCACTTCCAGGTCATCAGCATCGCCAGTGCCTTGATCAGGTCGAGGCTGACGTCCGGCGAATAGCGGATGCCGCCCTTGGCCGGACCCCGGTTGATGTTGTGCTGCACACGGTAGCCGGTGTAGAGGCGCACCGACCCGTCGTCGTGGTGCACCGGGAAGTGGACCGTCAGCTCTCGCTTGACCTCTCGGAGGATCCGGCGGGTGCTGTCGCTGAGGCCCAGCACGTCCGCGGCCGCGTCGAACCGCCGTTGCGCGGTAGCGAAGGCTGACTTGTACTGGAGTTCGACTGCCATCTGCACACCCTCATCAACGGGCCCGTAAGCTCATAGTATCGCGGGGTTTGGCCGCCGATCGGATTGCCGAACCGCCCAGGGTTCGGCGAGTTCTGCTCCAGTCATCCCCCACGTTGACGATCGTGTGGAGCATACAAGAACTTGACGACGGCCGGGGCGCGCTAGCGGACGCGGGCTCCCGTTCGTGGGCGGGTCGATGGACCCCGGTCGCCGTCCTCGGCAGCCGCCAGGCGGGCCAGCCGTGCCTCCAGCGTATCGAGCCGGGCGTTGAGCGCCTCCAGGTCCCGGCGCGTCGGGATCGAGAGCCGGTTGAGCGCGCGCTCGACCGCCAGGTCGATCAGCTCCTCCAGCTCCGACCGGCCCCGCTCGACCCGGCTGCTCACGAGGTGGGCGGGCCCGCTCAGCGTGCGCCGGACGTAGTCGAAGAGCGCCTGCCCGCGGTCGTGCAGACTGTCGCCCGCCTCCGAGTCGCTGCGCTTCTCCTCCCCGACCACGATCTGGGACAGGATGAGCGGAGTGAGGTCGCGGCCCGTGTCACGGTCGACCACCTGAATGTCGCGACCATCGCGGACGAGCTCGGAGATCCCCGCCAGCGTGATGTAGCGGCTGGTCTGGGTGTCGTAGAGCTTCCGATTTGCGTATTTCTTGATCAGGTGCTTCGGCACGGCCATGATTTGTATTAGCATAACGCATTGCGTTATCGCTGCGATCTATATCACTCGTCAAAGGGGGTCGATCCGATGGGTAAGAGCGAGAAGCGTGCGTCATCACCGCCGGGGCCCGGCGAGAGCGGCCTGCTCGAGCAGTTCCGCGTGGTCGCCGAGGCGACGTTCAAGGACCTGCAGAAGCGCCTGCCGGCGGACCTGGTGAAGCAGGTCGAGAAGACCGTCGACCAGAGCCAGAAGACGGTGCAGGGCGGCCTGAAGGTGATCCAGGCGCAGCTGAAGACCACCGCCACGCAGGCCGACGTGGACCGGCTGACCAGGCGCGTCGATGCGCTCGCGAAGCAGGTCGAGGGAGCGCTGTCCGGCCGAGGGGCCGCCGGGTCGGCGACCACCGCGGCCCCGAACAAGGAAGACGACTTGCCCCCCCTGACCCCCCGGCAGATGAAGGGGGGGAGTAAGGGCGCGCGAGAAGCTCTCCCCGCCGGCGAGAGCATCGCCGCGGTCGCCAGGCCGGCGGCGACCAGCGCGCCGGCCGGCAAGGGGGCCAAGGCGGCGGCCAAGGCCGGCCGGAGCACTGCCGCCAAGGCGGCGACCGCACCGGTCACCAAGCCCGCCGGCCGCGCCTCGGCAGCCAAGGCGACGGGCGCGAAGGCCGCGGCCGAGAAGCCCGCCGGCAGCAAGTCCTCGACCACGAAGAAGGCCAGCGCGAAGGCGGGCGCCAGGAGCCAGGGCGCCGCGAGAGAGCCGGTCCCGGCCTCGGAGCCGGCTGCTCCGGAACCGGCCGCCCCGATGTCGGGCGCCGACGACCCGACCAAGGCGAGCTAGATCCGGGCTCGACCGGCGCCGTTGAGGCGCCAGCCGCGTTGGGGCGCTCATTCGCCGGACGGCCGGTCCGGAGGGGCCGCCCTCGCTCGCGGACCGGCGCCCGGCACAATAGGTCTGTGGCCACTGCTGTCGATCTGCGTTCCGACACCCTGACGATGCCCACGGCTGAGATGCGCCGCGCCATGGCCGACGCGGAGGTGGGCGACGATGTCTTCGGCGAGGACCCGACCATCAACCGGCTCGAGGAGCGAGCCGCGGGGCTGATGGGCAAGGAGGCGGCCGTGTTCGTGGCCACCGGGACGATGGGCAACCTGCTCGGCATCCTCGCCCTGGCCCGGTCGGGTCAGGAGATCATCGCCGACGCCGACTCGCACATCTTCCTGGCGGAGGGGGGCGGCGCCGCCGCGCTCGGCGGCATCCAGGTGCGCCAGGTGCCGACCGAGGCCGGCGTGATGGGCGCCGGCCAGGTGGACGCCGCGATCCGGCCGACGGACGACTACCACGCGCCGCTGACCGCGGCCGTGACCGTCGAGAACACGCACAACCGCCACGGCGGCGTGGTCTGGCCGCTGGAGTCGCTGCGCGCGGTGCGCCGGGTGGCCGATGAGCACGGTCTGGCCGTGCACATGGACGGGGCGCGCGTCTTCAACGCCGCCGCCGCCCAGGGCGTGCCGGTGGGCGAGATCGCGGCGACGGCCGACACCGTCACGTTCTGCGTGTCCAAGGGCCTCGGCGCACCGGTTGGCAGCGTGCTCTGCGGTCCGGTCGAGAAGATCGACAGCGCTCGTCGCTGGCGCAAGGCGGTGGGCGGCGGCTGGCGCGAGGCGGGCGTGCTGGCGGCGGCCGGGCTGTGGGCGCTGGACAACATGGTGGACCGCCTGGCCGACG
>DASYBH010000399.1:0-5663 GCA_036500885.1 Candidatus Dormiibacterota bacterium | reverse complement strand
CTTGGCCGACAGGATGGGCCGGACCCTCGCCACCTCCTCGGCCCCCTCGATCGACCCGTCCTCCAGCATCGAGAGGTAGCCGCGCATCACCGCCAGCGGGCCGCGCAGCTCGTGTGCGGCGAGGTTGAGGACGTTGCTCTTGAGCTTCTCCAGCGCCGCCATCCGGTCGGCGTACGCACGCAGCCTCCCGGTCTGCTGCCGCTCGACCTCCACCAGGCGGCGGGCGGCCTGGCGCTCCTGCCAGACCAGCCCGGCAGCCAGGGCGGCGATGCGCGCCACCCTGACGTCGGACTCGCTGAACCCGTGCGGCCGCCTCGAGTCGTACACGCCGAGCAGACCGAGCCGCAGCTCGCCGACGCGCCACGGCACCACGACGCCCTCGCTCACTCCCTCCACGTCGAGCCACGGCGCCCGCCTGGGCAGGTCGTCGCAGGACCTGCGGGCGACGTGCCAGATGGGATCGCCGTGGACCATGTCGTCGACGTCTTCGACTGCATCGAAGCGCACCGGGACGCGCTGCAGGCGGGCGACGACCGCCTCGGGAAAGCCGAACGCCTCGGGCTGGACGACGAGGGTGTTGTCGAGCCGCAGCGTCCAGAAGGCGGCCCGCTCCGCGCCGGTCAGCCGGGCGATGGTCTCGGTGAGCGCTCCGAAGAACGAGGCCAGACCGTTGGTGCGGGAGATGTGCTGGGACACCGCGAACAACGCCTCGAGCCCACGCACCCACGCCTCACGAGGTCGTTCGCTGTCGCCTAGCCGGACGCCGTCAGCCGTAGTCGTGCCTCCGTAAACGAACCCCCTGAGCCTGACCGCGGGCCCGAGGACTCAGAAATCATGATAGTCCCGGGCCAATGGGCCGGGCCGGGTCAGCCCGAGGCCGCGGCCTCCGCGCCAGCACCCGCCGCGGCCGACGCCGCGACCACCTCGCCCACGATCAGCGTGGCCGGCGCCTCCAGCGCCGCCTGCGAGCACGCCTCGGCGATCGTTGCCAGGTCCGCTCGCACCGCTCTTTGGCGCCTCGTGCCCGCCGCCGCGACCACCGCCGCCGGCCGTCGAGAGCCCAGCACCCCGGCCAGCGCGGCGGCCGTCTCGGCGAGGCCGTCCAGCGCCATCAGCACGACCAGCGTGTCCGCGCCGGCCGCGAGCCGGCCCAGGTCGGCCAGGCCGCCACCCCTGCCCCGCGCCGTCGCGAACGCCACCGAGCTGGCCACGCCGCGCAGCGTGAGCGGGATGCCGGCGAGCGCCGGGGCCGCCGTCGCCGAGCTCACGCCCGGCACCAGCCGCACCTCCACGCCCGCCCCGGCCAGCGCCGCCGCCTCCTCGCCGCCACGGCCGAAGACGAAGGGGTCGCCGCCCTTGAGCCGGACCACCTCGGCGCCCTGTCGCGCCTCCGCCAGCATCATCGCGGTGATCCCCTCCTGGGGCACGCGCCGTCGTCCGGCCCGCTTGCCGACGTCCACCAGCCGCGCCCGCCGGCTCGCCAGCGCCAGCACGTCCGGCTCCACCAGCGCGTCGTGCAGGACGACGTCGGCGCCGGCCAGCGCCTCACGGGCGGCCAGCGTCAGCAGGCCGGCGTCGCCCGGTCCCGCGCCCACCAGCCACACGCGACCCCGCCGCGGCGCCCGCACGATCTCCTCCGCCAGCGCGGCCGCTCCCTCGGCGTCGCCATCGCGGAGAAGATGGCGCACCTCGGAGCGGAGCAGCGCCGCGTACACCGCCTCCTGGCCGGCGACCGGCACGCCCTCGCGCCGCAGCCGGCGGCGCACCTCCCCGACCAGGCAGACGAACGGCTCCCACTCCTCGCCCAGGTCCTGCTCCAGGCGCCCGCGCAGGGCGGACGCCAGGAACGGGCTCTCGCCCGACGTGGAGACGGCAACCTGCAGTGGTCCGCGGCGCACGATCGCGGGCGCGATCCAGTCGCACAGCGGCGCGCGGTCCACGACGTTGAGGAGGACGCGCCGCTCCTCCGCCTCGCGCCGGCACGCCGCGTTCACGTCGTCGCGGCCGCTGGCGTCGATCGCCAGCCAGGCGCCGTCCAGGTCGCCGGCCACGTAGTCGCGCTCGACCAGCGTGAGCCGCCCGGCGGCTGCGGCGCGCCGCAGCTCCGCCTCGGCCTCCGCGGCGAACACCGTGACCAGCGCGCCCGCCCGCAGCAGTCCCTGCGCCTTCTCGACCGCGAGCGTGCCGCCGCCGAGCACGACGCAGCGGCGGCCCTCCAGGTCGAGGGACACGGGGAAGTAGCGCGTCATCCCCTGGCGCGCACCAGCCTGCCGTCGTCGGTCACGTGCAGACCGCACTCCTTGGACTCCGACTGCTCCCACCACCAGCGCCCGGCCCGCTCGTCCTCGCCGCTGCTGATCGCGCGCGTGCACGGCGCGCAGCCGATCGACGCATAGCCGCGCTCGTACAGCTCGTGGTAGTCCAGCTCGTGCTCGCGGATGTAGTCCCAGACCCGCTGGCGACTCCACGCGGCCAGGGGCGCGATCTTCGCCATCCCGCCGTTCGCGGCGTCCGCCTGCACGATCGGCGTGCGGGCCCGCTCGCCCGACTGGTCCCGGCGCAGGCCTGTCACCCAGGCGTCGAACCCGGACAGCGCCCGCTCCAGCGGCAGCTTCTTGCGCACCTCGCAGCAGCGCCGTCGCAGCTCCACCGACTCGCGGAACAGGTTGGGACCGCCCGCCGCCATCAGCTCGGCGATCTCGTCCGGATCGGGCGTCTGCACGTGCAGGTGGATCGGATACCGCCGCTGGATCCGGTCCATCACCTCGTACGTCTCCTCGGGCAGACGGCCGGTGTCCAGCGTCACGACCTCGGGCCGCTCGACGATCGCCGCCGCCATGTGGATCAGCACGGATGACTCGGCCTGGAAGCTGGCGACGATCGCCACTCGCCGGAACGTGCGATACGCCCACTCCAGGACCGCCTCCGGGGTCTGGCGCTCCAGGTCCACCGCGGACAGGTCGATGGCCACCGCGGTCATGCCGGCGCCACCTCTGCCGAGAAGCGCTCGCGGAGCGCCTCCAGGCCGGCCCGATGGCACCAGTCCCCGAAGCCCTCGCCCGGTTCGCGCTCGGTCGCGAAGGCCGCGAGCGGCCCTCGCAGCAGCGCCGGGATGTCGGTCAGCGCCACGTTGTGCGCGAAGAGGGAGTTGAGGCGGGTGCCCACGAAGTCGCCGCCCAGGAAGACGTCGTACTTGCCCAGCGTGGTGCCCACGAAGCCGACGTCGCCCAGGTAGGGCCGCGCGCAGCCGTTCGGGCAGCCGGTCATCCGGAAGCTGATGTGCTCGTCCGCCAGGCCCAGCTCGGCCACCAGGCGTTCGATGCGCCGCGACAGGTCGGGGAGCACCCGCTCCGACTCGGCGACCGCCAGGCCGCAGGTCGGGATCGCGGGGCAGCCCATCGAGTTGCGCACCGTCTGCGAGACCTGGGCGGTCAGGGGTACGCCGTGCTCGGTGAGCAGGCGCTCGATGCCCTCCCGCTTCCGCGGGTCGACGCCGGCGATGATCAGGTTCTGCTGCGCCGTCATCCAGAGCACGGGCCGGTGCTCCTGGACCAGCTGCCGCAGCGCCGTCTTGAGCCGGAGGTCACCGTCGTCCCGGATGCGCCCGTTCTCGATGAACAGGCCGTAGAACAGCAGCCCGTCCCCCTGCTCGTGCCAGCCCAGGTGGTCGTCGAGCGGCTCCCACCGCAGCTGCCGCGGCTCGGCCAGCTCGAACGGCAGGCGAGACTGGACCTGCTCCCGGAACCACGGCAGGCCGCGCTCCGCGAGGACGTACTTGAGGCGGGCGTGCCGGCGGTCGGCCCGGTTGCCGTAGTCCCTCTGCACCGCGACGACCGCTCGGGCCGTTTCGACCAGGTGCCGGGTCGGCACGAACGCGAGGGGCCGTCCCACCGCCGGGAAGGTGTCTGGCTTGTTGTTGGTGCGGCCCAGGCCGCCGCCGACCAGCACCGTGAACCCCTCCAGGCCGCCGTCGGGACCCCGCATCGCGACCAGCCCCAGGTCGTGGGAGTAGACGTCGATGCAGTTGTCGCCCTCGACCGCCAGGCCGACCTTGAACTTGCGGGGCAGGTAGCGCGTGCCGTACAGCGGGTCGGGCTCCGGCTCGCCCTCGGTCACTGCCTGACCGTCGATCCAGATCTCGTGGTAGGCGCGCGTGACGGGCGTCAGGCCGTCCACCAGCCCCGGCAGGGCCGCGCGAAGCTCGGTGCGCAGCCGGTCGTCGAGCGGGGCCGGGCAGCACATGACGTTGCGGACCTGGTCGCCGCATCCGCCGAGCGTGGTCATCAGCGACTCGGTGATCGCGTGGATGCTGGACCAGAGATCGCCCTTCAGGACCCCGTGGAGCTGGAAGTCCTGGCGCGTGGTGACGCGGACGGTGCCGTTGCCCCAGCGATCGGCGATCTCGTCGTGGGCGAGGTAGCCCTCCGGGCTCACGCGTCCGCCGGGGATGCGGGTCCGGATCATCATCTGGTAGTGGCGGTCCAGGCCGCGCTTGCGCGCCTCCTTGCGCCTGTCGCGGTCCTCCTGCTGATAGATGCCGTGGAACTTCAGCACGTTGACGTTGCCGCCCTCGAACGTGGCTGTGTCCTGGGCCAGGTCGTCGGCGATGGTGCCCCGCAGGGCTCGGCTGGCCTCCTTGATCTTTTCGACCTTGGAGAGCTCTGCGTCGCAGCCGCAGGTCAGGCACATGGCGTCTGGCTCACGGGGTTGGGAAGACCTCCAGGGAACTCGTTTGCTGCCGGCAGCGCCCCGTCGCGGGAGGGGCGTGACTGGCGGGGGGGTCACACGGACCCCCGAGGCACGCGGCTACCGCCGCGCGCTGTCAGCTAGCGACAGCCACAGCTCGCGCAGCGCAGATAGTCGATCACGCGGCGGCGGGTGAGCAGCAGACGTGGTCGGCTTTCTGGCATGGTTCCCATCGAGTGTACGGCTCCTCTGATGGAGGTTCAACCCCGGCTGCGGGTCCAGCATTCCCGGCGCTCGGGCAGGAGGTGTGGAGGCGATGGTGAGGCAGGGACCCGAGCTGCGCACGCAGCGGCTGCTGCTGCGCAGGTGGCGCGACGCCGACCGCGAGCCGTTCGCCGCGCTCAACGCCGATCCGATCGTCATGGAGCACTACCCGGCCCGGCTGTCGCGCGAGGAGTCTGACCGCATGGTCGACCGGATCGAGGCGACGTTCGACGAGCTGGGCTACTCCCTGTGGGCCGTGGAGGTGGCTGACGGCGGCGCCTTCGCGGGCTGCGTCGGCCTCCACGCGGCGACGTTCGAGGCACACTTCACGCCGGCGGTCGAGGTGGGCTGGCGGCTCGCCCACGAGCGCTGGGGCCGCGGCTACGCGAGCGAGGCGGCACGGGCGGTGGTCGCCTTCGGGTTCGAGGAGGTGGGCCTGGACGAGATCGTGTCGTTCACCGTTCCGGCCAACGTCCGCTCGTGGCGGGTGATGGAGCGGATCGGCATGACCCGTGACCCGGCCGACGACTTCGACCACCCGGTCCTCCCACCAGGGGACCCGCTCCGCCGTCACCTGTTGTACCGCCTCCGGCGCTAAGACAAGACGGGACATCTCGTCTAGTCTTATCGCATGGATCGGGAGGCGGTGCTCGGCGCGGCCAGGGCGACGCTGGGCAGGGACCGGGGCGCATCGCTGCACGACGTAGCCACCG